>JBNMJF010000046.1:0-9329 GCA_050873665.1 Helicobacteraceae bacterium | reverse complement strand
TCGTCATACTGAGCGTAGCGAAGTATCCAAAGCACACGAATCTAAATTATAGGCGAATCAATGCCCCAAAAGCGAAACAAAATAGCATCGCTTGGTTGATTAGGTTTGTGGTGGTTAGGGAGGATTCTACTTTTTGCGAAAGCAAAAAGTAGCAAAAACTTTGATTGCAGACAGATTCACTTAAAGTAAGCGATTCACTTTTGATTTGAGATTTACCCAAATGGATACTTCGCTACGCTCAGTATGACGGCATAGGACAAGGATTCGCCCACGCTGTCATTGCGAGATTTTGCGTTAGCAAAATCGTGGCAATCCAAAAAAAAACAAAGGTGGATTGCTTTGATTTTGCGATTCGGCGAATCGCGCAATATAAAAGAGACAAAAGATAAGCTAAATCGGTAGGATTCGCTGTCTTATGCGAATCGCAAAGAGATAGAAAAACGGCGTGTCGATGATGCTTAGCGCGATTTTTATGCTAAAGTCAAATAGTGCCATTAGCAACACTTCGCCTAGCATTTTGTCGCCTAGCGCGAAAAACGCGAGGGTAAAAAATATCATCGTATCAAAAAATTGCGCTATGATTGTGGAGGCGTTGTTTCGTAGCCACCAAAGGCGCGGTAAGCGTTTTTTGAAAAAGAAAAAGAGATTGACATCGATGGGCTGAGAGATGATAAATGCGCAGATTGAGGCGATGGCAAAGCGTGGTTCGCTGATGAAAAGCGATGGGATAAACGCAAAAAATATGCCAAATCGCAGTGCCTTTAAAACATCGCGCTTGGGGTTTTTCTCGCTTAAAATATCTAGCATTAAAAATGAAAATGGATAGCTTAATGCGCCGTAGGTTAGGTAGGTCGCGCCTATTTGAAACTGCACGGCGTAGTTTGAAAATACCACGATTAGCGCAAAAATCGCGCCATAGATTATCATTTGTCGCTTTGTCATTGACATTGCCTTTTATATTTTGGATTTGTTAGATTCGCGCAAGATTCATAAGATTCGGCGCACATTAGCCTAACTCCGCGAGTTTTAGCACAAATTCCACTTCGCTTTTGGTTATCATCAGCTCACGCGCGATATTTTCGATACTCCACCCGTCCTTAAACATAGCGATTATGCGCCTATCATCGATATTGCTTGAGCTTTGATTGGGATAAAAACTATGCTCTTTCATTCTGTCCTCCAGTACGGAGAGTTTGCTATCGACATACTCGCGGTCTTTTTCGATAATGGCATAAATATCATCGAGCGACTTGCGAAAATCCATACGCATTTCCTGCGGGTCGATACTCTGCATATTTTTCAACGCCCTTTGAATCTTATATAAATCCTTGTTTAAATCATCAAGTGAGCGTTCATACCGCGCCAAACGCCTTTGACTTTCGCCGTCTTTGACATAGAAAAATATAAAAATCAGCACAAAAAGCACGATTATGCCAATGTTTATCACTAACATTTCATTCATATTTAGCCTTTTTTAAACAAATTTCGTATTGTAGCAAAATTTTAACCTTTTGCCTTATTTTCTCGTATGATACTTCGCTCACGCGCTGCGATATAGCTATCAAAATCCACTTCATCTCTGCCGTGCATTAGGCAAATCTCCGCATTTTTGGAATCAAGGGCGTTAAAAAATAGCGGAATTTTCCGCACGGGAAACACCGCAATATCTAACCTCGCGTAATATTTTGCGCCGACTTCTAGCAAATCCTCGCCAAAAATCAGCACATTATGCCCGATAGATTGTAGCACGGCGGTGGATTCAAGTGTTAGATAGCTTTTAGATTCGTTATTTATTTGCGCACTTAGGCTGTCAATCTTGCGGTGCAGCTCGATTAAAAGCTGTAAAATCGGCTCACTCTCATCTACCACGCGCCCTCGTGAGCGGATATTGCGAATCCACGCCGAAATAGGGTCATCATTATTTTCACTTAGCCTATCAAACTCCGCTTTGAAAAGCGATTCATCAGTCCCCACTTTGCCAAAGTCGATTTTTAAAGGCGCACTAATAATTCTCATCGCACCCTCACAATGCGCAATCTAAAAGGATAAAAGCCAAAAAAACCACGCCCAAATAGCCATTTGTCTGAAAAAATGCCTTTGGGATATTTAGCAAATCCTTTGCCACCAAATAATGCTCATAAACTAGCATTACAAACGCGCTCACAACGCCCAAATATGCGAAAATCCCACCATCTGATGCCACCACAAATAACGCCCAAAAAATCACCGCCAAAATATGGGCGAATCGCGAGATAAAAATGCTCACTTTTAGCCCATAGCGTGAGGGAATCGAAAATAATCCATTTGCCTTATCAAAGTCAATATCCTGCAAAGAATAAAGCAAATCAAATCCAGCCACCCAAAATAGCACTCCAGCGGATAAAAACACACTCCACAGCGGAATTGCCCCCAAAACCGCCACTACTCCAGCAATGGGCGCAAGTGAAAGCGAAATCCCCAAAATAAAATGCGCTAAAGCGCTAAAGCGTTTGAAATAAGAATACGCGCCGATGATGACTAAAAATGGCACGGATAGCGAGAGTGCGAGAGTGTTTATAAAAAATGAAGTGATGATGAATCCAAGTGCATTTATCGCGGTAAATGCAATCATTGCGCTTGGCGAAATGCGTCCATCAACGCTAGGACGGGAGCTTGTGCGTGGATTTAGCGCGTCAAACTTTGTGTCGCAAAAGCGATTAAACGCCATTGCGAAATTTCGTGCGAAAATCAGCGCAAACGCGCAAAGGATTAGCGTTTTGGCGATAAATGTGGCGTTTATGGTGGATTCGATGCAATGAAACGCCACCGCCACCGCCACTAGCAAAAAAGTCGATGAAAATATCGTATGCTTAAAAACGACTAATTCGCTGAAATCTTTTAGCTTTTGTGTGATTTGCATTTTTCCTCCTAATTTGTGGTATTTGGCTGCGTTGTGATTAAGTGCAAATGTGGCGATTCGCACAAATTTTAATGCGAAATTATAGCAAAATAGATTCATAGATTCGCCACTAAAATGCTTGAATCTAAAAATTTACGCCCTAAAATGCTTCATCATCGCCAAAGTTTGCCTATCAATCTCTGTGGCGCGAATCGCCAAATCGTTCATTATGGATTCAAACTCGCTATCTTTTAGATTTTGCCCAAATTTTGCCTTGACGCTTATTGATTCAATGTCGATGAATCCCACAAATACGCCCTTTTCACGCCCCGCAAATGCCTTTTTATCAAAGCTAAAATTTTGGCTTTGTGGCTCATATTTACGCACAAGTGCGCCCAAAATCTCGCGTTTTAGGGCATTATCACTTGCCACGCAAAATTTCCCTACAATCATCACAGAAAAGAAAAACTGCGTGGGAATCATCGCTCCGCCCAAAAACTCAGAGCCAATGTAGGCGTAAGGCTTTACCGCGCTAAAGCAAACTTTGGGACTTTGCGCTAACAAGGCAAATTTGCGCCCAGCCTTTGCGCCGTGAATACCGATTGCGCCATTTTGTGAAAAATGTGGCAAAAAGCAAAAGCTAAGCGGAATCGCATAAGGCAGTGGCGAATCCGCTATTATCATCGTGCCAAAGGCTATTTCATTTAGGTGGCTTTTGATTAGCCCAAAATCATCGCATTTAAATTCAGCTCGTCTCATTTGCAAAATCCTTTAAAACAAATATTTTAGCCCCACACTTGCGCTAATGTAGCTCTCCCCAATTTCGCGCTCAATGCCAAGTGTCGTAACGACAGATTTGGCAATCGTCATTTTATAGCCCACATTTGCCTTGATATTTAGCGTATCTTTGATTAGCGCAAAGTCCCCGCCTACAAGGACTTGCAAGTAGTGTTTATAGCCTTTGTATTTGGAAAATTCAAACTTTTCGCTATCGCCCACAAAGCTCATATTTAAGCCATTTGAAGCGTTTAGCACAAACTGCTCGAATCTAACTTGCGCAAAAAGATAGTAGTATTTTTTCAAAAAGAGCCTATATTCCGCGCCCAAATCAAAGCTCATCTCAACGCTATGCTGAGAATCCACCGCGCGTCCGTATTTTCCACTCTCAGCGTAGCTTGGCGTGGTGGCGTAGTAGAGATTTAGTCCGCCAAATGGCTTAAAAAATTGCGTTTTATAGACATTGAAAAGATAGCCATACTCGACATTTGCATTTAGCCCAAAGCTACTAAACTTCGCGCTTTGCGTGTTTCCAAGCATTTGCGTGGCATACTCTGTAAGTGCGTAGTTGAGATTTAGCCCAAAGTCGATTTCGTTATTTAGCAAAAACGCCCTGCCGTAGCCACCTACGCCGATATTATGCGCTTTGCTGACATTGGCGTAAGAGAGATTCGCGCCTATTATGAATCTATCGCCGATTTTGGTGTCATATCCTGCCACTAGCCCATAGGCGTTTGTTTTGATACCGCCAAAGTCGCCGAAAATCCCAAAAATCGAGGCGTAGAGATTGTTTTCGTAATCAAGTAACTGATTATATTTGAGTTTGGCGGCTTCGACTTCCGCATTATGCTCTGCGCGTAAGTTTTCAAGGGTGAAAGTGCCGTTGTCATCGGTGGATTCATCATCTGAATCATTAAAATTTGCAAATCTTATTAGCGGATTTTTGGGCTTTGTAGTTAGCTTATCATTTAGTGAAAATCGATAATTTGGTTTTAGCATATCACTAAAAGCTAATTTTTTAGGCGTGGAGTGCTTACTAAGGCGATTTAGCGTATTTAGCGAAGTCGCAAGATTTAGGTGGGAATTTTTCGTGTGATTCGTAGCGACATTTGCATTGCTAGTTTTTAGCTCGGTGGCGACACGCTCGGGATTTGAGATGATATTTGACAGCACTTCGTTTTTATCAATCCTTTTTAGCGCGTCAAATTGATTTGTAGTCTCGCCTAGCGTTTGCAATGCAGAGGCGGAAAGTAGCGTCCTTAAGGGCGCATTTGCGTTGTCAATCGCCGTGCTAATCACAATGTAGCCGTCTTTGTAACTTTTATTAAAAGTAAGATTCGTGGTGTTCGATAAATTATTTTGCACATTGCTTGTGATTTTGATTTTATCCAAATCAGTGGGGCTTGAATCGCTCTTAATCACTTTATATTCCGCGCCAAAGACAAGCGGAGCAAGTGAAAAGTCCATATTTAGCTTTGAATCTGTGCTAATGGTATTTATGCTTTTAAGGTATAAATCCCCATTATTGCCGTTGATATAATTCACAATGCCATTCCCCCAAGTGAATGTTTGCGCGGTGATTGTCCCGCCACTATACGCCGTAATGCTTCCGCCGTTGTTATTTAGCAGATTCGTGGCATTTAGGTTACCGCTAAGGGCTTGAATCAACCCTGTGTTTGTAAGATTCTTGCTCTCTAATTTTCCGCCCTCAATGCTAATAACGCTATTTGTGCCATTTTGCGATTGATTTGTAAGCGAATCGATTTTCGCATTTCCTAAAATAATAAGATTCGCCCCTTTGTAATCTTTGCCTATCGGCTGATTATCTTTATCCACATTTTGAATCTCACGCACTTTATTAGTAAATTCCCCCGAAGTTGTCCCGCCACTTATGGCAAAATTCCCGCCATCATTGGTAATCGCACCGCTTATCGTGCCACCACTTAGCGTAAAATTGCCATTATTTGTGAGCGCATTTTCGATTGTCCCGCCACTCATATTAAAGCTACCGCTGATATTTTCAACACTGCCCTTTATCGTGCCACTCTTTAGCGCAATCACACCATTGCCTTCATTTTTTAGTGATTTGCCACTCCCTACGCTAAAATCCCCGCCATTTATCGTTAAATAGCCCGTGTTGCTAAAGTCAATCTTTGAATCCACGCTTCCGCCACTCTCAAGCGTAAAAAATCCTCCCGCATTTTGCGCGACTAAATTTATGGTGCAAGTTTGCTGTCCGCTAGGACAAGCGCAATTTGTGCTGTCCTTATCGCAAGTGATTGTTTGCGTCCCACCTGTATTGATTGTAAGTTTCCCGCCACTTTTAACGACAAAACTTGCCAAAATACTATTTGTGAATCCTTGCGTGGTGAGCGTGGATTCGAGTGTCAATTTATTTGCGCTATTGGCGTAATAATTTCCAAAATTTTTAACGCTTAGATTCGCCAAATCGCCACTAGCACCGCCACTTTTGATAGTAAGATTTGCAAAATTATTAAATGTTGAATCGCTAAAAGTGCCACTAAAATTATTAAATGTGCCATAGTGATTAAAAATCCCACCGCTAATCGTGCCACCGCCTTTTAAAGTGCCGTAGTTGTATAGATTCGCACTCGAATCTAGCGTAAGTGTCGCGCCACTTTGCAAATCCAAAGTCCCGCTGTTGTAAAGCGTTGTTTTGATTGTGGTGTTTCCGCCGTTTTTTAGTGTAAGATTCGCGGTATTAGATAATTCTGTAATATTATTTGTCCCGCCTGAAATAGTCACAACGCCGTTGTTAGAGTTAGTAAAAGCTGTGATTGTATTTGTGCCACCACTAATAGTTAGATTCGCGGTATTCGATAAATTTGTAATGGTATTTGTTCCACCGCTGATTGTCGCAGTGCCGTTAGTAGAGTTAATAAAATTTGTGATTGTATTTTTGCTATTGTCGCTAATCGTAAGATTCGCGGTATTTGATAAAGTCGTAATGGTATTTGTGCCACCACTGATTGTTGTAGTGCCTTTTTCATTGCTTAACGAGCCGATTTTATGTTCCCCGCTACTAATAGTTAAATTAGCGTTATTCAATAAACTTGTTATCGTGCTACTTCCACCGCTAAAATTTGCCGTGCCACCATTTTCAAGCATTCCTAAATTTAATTTGCCATCACTTAAACTTATACTTTTATTGTTTTGCAATAATCCGCCCAAAAATTCCCCGCCACTCACATTGATATTTCCCGCTGTATTGACAACAAATGCACTTTGAAATTTTCCACTTCCACTAACATTTATAGTAGAATTATTGCCTTGCAAATCAAAACTTGCTCGTGAATCCTTGCATTGGTCATTATCATCAAGTTCGCAATTTACGCTCATTGCGCCACCTGTAATTTGCAAACTTATAGTTGTGGTTAGTCGTGTAACAATAGGCGCAAAATTTATGGTGAGATTTCCACCGCTTACGCTTATGGTGCTTTGCGATAAATTTTTATTTGATTCGAGCTTGTAGGTATATGAATCGGCATCGCTCGTAACGCTATCGCATTTTAAGTCGCTACTACCGACTTCAGTGCAAGTCCCGCCCCACGCTATGGCATAGATTCCACATAGAATCCATAGCCATTTGATTCGCACTTACTCGCTCCGTAAAGTCGCTAGGGGATTGATTTGCGCGGCTTTTTTGCTAGGATAGAATGATGATAGCAAAACCACAGCAACTCCCCCAAAAATGATTAGCGCGAAATCCACCGCAGATAGGTGCAGTGGGAGCTTTGAGCTACCATAGACATCGGCAGGTAGGGAGATTATAGGGAATGTCGATAGTAAAAATAGCACCACACCAGCTAAAATTACCCCAAAGACAATCCCGCTAAAGCCAATCGCATTGCCTAGCCAAAAAAATGTCTTGCGAATATCAGCCTTACTCGCTCCCAGCGACAGCAACAGCGCAATCTCCCTGCGCCTAGTCATTATCACCATCATAAGCGAACTAATGATATTCAAAGACGCCATTATGATGATAAGCATTAGCACGATGAAAAGGGCGCGTTTTTCAAGCGCAATCGCACTAAAAAAGTTGCCATTTTGTTGCCACCAGCCCACGATTCCCACGCCACTAGGAAGCACGGATTTAAGAGCGTGAATATCGCTTGTAGGATTCGCCGAATAGATATGAATGCCGTCATACACGCGCGAATCCACCCCGCGAATCTTTTGCAACTCGCCAATATCCACAAACATATAGCCCTCATCATAGGCATTTAGCCCCGAGCTAAAAACGCCATCAAGCGAAAAACGGCGCATTTGCGGGGTGAGCGCAATGCCAGTGGCTTGAAGTTGCGTGAAAATAATGGTAATTTTCGAGCCAATCCCTACAGGCGCGGAGTTTAGGATAGAATTTAGCGTGGCGTTTCTAATGGCTCGTTCGCCCAAAATAATGGTGCTTTTGGTGAATGTAAGATTTTCGTTTTTCTCGCGTAGGACTTTGTTTATCGCCATCTCACGCTCCCAATCCACGCCAAAAATAAGCCCAGCATTTAGGTTGCTACCCAGCTTTGCCGCGCCTTGAATGCGCAAATATGGGCTAAACTTCAAATGCGGAAATTTGGATTCGAGACTAGCCAAAAGCGTGGAATCTACGGCGTTGCGCTGTGTGGCAAAAATCGTCAGCGGATAATTCATCACAAAAAGTCGCTCCTCAAAATGGCGAATCATACCCTCCATAATCGCCATAGCCACAATCAGCACCATAATCCCCACGCCCACGCCTAAAAACGCCAAAATCGCGGTAATGGAAATAAATGGCTGCGTCTTATCGAAACGCAAATATTTGGAAACTAGGAATTTAAAAAGCAAGGTGCGTCCTTTATTTAAAAATCTCTTTTAATTTATGTGCGAAATTTTCAATCGGCTCTAAGTCTTTTAAACTTAAAGTGAGTTTGAAGTTTGCTTGATTGTGCGGATTCATCGCTACGATTTGCTTTTGCTTATCATCGACATTAAGATAAAATTTTCTTGTTTTGTGATTGTAGATTTTCTCTCCACTAATGATTTTAAAAAACGCCGCTTTCGCACTCAAACCCACGCAAATAATATATTTGCAATTATAATTTGGATTTATGCCATTAAATTGAAATGTATCGTTTTTTAGCCCCTTTCGCGCGGTTTTAATCTCAATTTTTGTGCCATCAATCAAACAAATATCAAACTCATCGTGAATCACCTCGCCAAAATCTTGCATTTGCAAACCCAAATCTGCAAACACCATTTTTACAAATTTTTCGCCAATTTGCCCAATAGCATTTGCTTCAAATTCGTTGATTTTATCAAAGATTCCGCTTTCTTTAAATTTGGCTAATTCCGCGTATTTTTCCTCAATCAGCCCTTTTAGCATTGCGTTTAGATTCATCTGGCAAATCCCTTTATTCCCTAAATCCTTTATCTTGCAAAAGCTGAAAAATATGGCTTTTGCCAATGTGATAGCAACCATTCGTCGCTTTTGTCGAGTAGTGTAGCCAATCAGCACTTCTAAAAAGCCTATCTAGCTCACCTTTGCGGGATAAATCATTATAAATAATGGCAATTCCGCTTTTGTATTTGACTTTTTCAAAGCTATCCACCACAGCGTTTTGCTTGAAAAAAGTCGAGCTTAGGTAAAAATCCGCCTTTTTGTTAAAAATCCACTCTTTGC
>JBNMJF010000045.1:0-9391 GCA_050873665.1 Helicobacteraceae bacterium | reverse complement strand
GCCCAAGATTCGTGCGAATCTATGCACGAATCTTAATAATCAAATCCGCGATTTAGTAAGCAAATAAGCCCTATTAAACAAAGGAATCCTTTTTGCTTATATCTTTCAAAAAAAATGCCAAAAAGTTGCATTTTATGCAAGATTTTTACCTTAAGGACAGCGATGAATCCCTTTAGCGAAGCTAAAAATGTGTTTTTAGAAAAAGTCGATACGATGGATTATATTGACTTGGATATTAACATTTCCGCACGGCATCGCATTGAACAGCTCATCGCCAAAGTGCCTTTTCAAATCGTAATCCTTACAGGCAAACCCGGCGTGGGAAAAAGCTACCTTATCAAGCAGTTAGAGCAAAGCGTCCCAAACGATAGATTACATATTCAGTTATTTCCGTTTTTGTCGCTAAATGGCTTTTTGGCGCAGTTGCATTTGAAATTTTTGCCACGCATTAAGATTCACAAAAATATGACGCGAGATGAATTTTTTAAGAGCTTTAGCGAAAACCTTAAGCGAGAGGAGCTTAGCCCTACGATTATCATCGATGAAGTCCAGCTTTACGGCGATAAGGAATTAGAAGTCATTAGAATGCTAAGCGATTGTCGCGTTTTTCGCTTTATTTTGGTAACTCACGCCCTAAAGCACAAAGAAGTCCTAAATGAGAGCTATTTCACTTCGCGGATTTGGGATAAGGTGGTGATTCGCGAGTTAGATGTGCAAAATATCCGCCTTTTTGTAACCCAAAAGCTAAACAAAGTCAATATGAACGCCGTTGCGAGGCTGTTTAAGGATTGGCATTATAAGTTCATCTACAAGCAGACGCGCGGGAATCTGCGCCTAATCACAAGAATGTGCTTTTTGCTATTTGACTTGTGTGAGCATTATTACAGCATTGAGCCGACACTCTTTAACAAGGGTGAGATTCCCAAAAAAGTCATAGAGATGTCAGCCATAGAATTAGGGAGTTTAGATGTGTAGGCAAATGAGAGGGAAAATAAGGTTGCTTTTTAGCTACCTAAGCATTTTAATCATAGGGATTTTGATATATTTAATCGTGCTTTTTGTGGCGGACAAACACCGCAAAAGTAGCAATGATGAGATTGCCATTGCGCCCGTAATCGGGGGCGAATCTAAGGGCGAATCTGCTAAGATTCAAAGCGCAAGTGAGGGCGAATCGGGTGGTGAATCCAAATCTAGCACCGAATCTAGCGGGATTTCACACGCAAATGTGGGTGAATCAGGTGGCGAATCTAGCGTAGCAAAAAACGCCGAATCGCCCAGCATTGCGGATAAAGATTCGCTAAATGAATTGCCAAATGAAATCAATGTCGCTATAAACACGATTGATTCGCCTAGTGTGCCTAAAAGCGTGGCGGATTCGGGTGCGTTTCCACAGAATTTTGTGGTGAATACGAAAGTGCTACGGATTCGCACTGCGCCAAACACGGATTCGGCGGTAATCAAGCTATTTAAAGAAGGCGCGGTGATTCGCATTAGTGCGATTAAAGGCAAGTGGGCGGAGCTAGAAAACGGCGGGTGGGCGTATTTGCCACTGCTAAAAGAGCATAAATAGCGCATTTGGCGCATTTGTGAAATATGAGTGTGAAAAAAAGCATAAAATTTTTTAAGGCGCAAAAATGAAGCTATACGCCGTCTTTGGCAACCCAATCTCACACTCCAAATCCCCGTATTTGCATAATTTCGCGTTTGAAAGGCTACGCATTGATGCGCGATATGTGCGTTTTAAGCTAGAAAATGCGAATAATTTTAGAGAGCTATTCTTTGAAATGGGCTTAAGCGGGGCAAATATCACTATCCCTTTTAAAGAGATTTTGCTTGAATCCTGCGATGAGGTGGTGGGAATCGCGCAAAAAATCGGCGCAATCAATACAATCATAAGGCGCGGAAATCGGCTTTTGGGGCACAACACGGACGCGCTTGGCTTTTATCAAAACATAAAACGCGATAAACTAAAAACTGCGCTAATCATCGGTGCTGGGGGCAGTGCAAGGGCTATTGCTATCATTTTGAAAGAGCGTGGAATCAAAGTAAGCGTGATAAATCGTAGCGAAAAAAGATTGGATTTTTTTAGGAAAAATGGCTTTGAATGCGTGGAATTTGGGGATTTTTATGGGCGATTCGCATTTAAATCACGCGCAAATCGTGGTAATTTTGGGGCGAATCGCCCGAATCCTAGCGCGAATCGCAATCATTTAAGCCAAAATCACCCAAATCCCAGCCCAAATCCACAATATGATTTAATTATCAACGCCACTTCATCGTCCATAAACGATGAGTTGCCTTTGGATAGCGCGATTTTGGGCGAACTTTTTGGTGGCGCGAAAATCGCCTTTGACTTAATGTATGGCAAAAAATGCCCATTTTTAGAACTCGCCCAAAAATGCAAAAACGCAAAGCGCGGAGGCAAAGCCATCAAAACCATTGACGGCGCAAATATGTTGCTATATCAAGCCATTTACGCCTCAAGCCTATTTTTAGACAAGCCCTATCACACAATCGCAAAGGCTATGACTCCTGCGTGGAAATAAAATAGCGCGAATCGCCACGCTACAAACTTAAGCGATTATAAGTCCAAAGTTTGCTACAATGTCGCCCAAAATTTTTAAAAATCTAAAAGGTGCAAAATATGGGAATAATAGATTTTTTCACCACTGCGCTTAGCAATATCAATGTGATTTTTTACCTTGTGGCGTATCTCATCGGGGCGATTCCTTTTGGCTACATTATCGTGCGGTGGGGCTATAAAATCGATTTGCTAAATATCGGCAGTGGCTCGATTGGCGCGACAAATGTTTATCGTGCGCTCAAAGACATAACGCCACGCGCGAAGTATCTATCGATTTTAACGATTTTGCTAGATTCGACAAAGGGGCTTTTAGTCGTGCTAGTGGCAAAAATGGTGGGTTTGTCATTTGAAACGCAGTGGGCAATAGCGATTTTGGCGGTGCTGGGGCATTGCTTTAGCCCGTATTTGGGCTTTAATGGTGGCAAAGGCGTGGCGACTACGATTGGCTCTGTGATTTTGCTAGTGCCATTTGAAGGCTCACTCGGGCTTTTGGCGTGGTTTATCGTGGGTAAGGTTTTCAAAGTTAGCTCACTATCATCGCTAATTGGCGTAAGCGTTGGGATTTTGACGACATTCATCACGCCATACATTGGACTGCCTGACAACATTTCCATTATGGCGCAAGTCGGCACACACACGCCACTAATCATTTTGCTAATTTTAATCATCTATACGCACATTCCAAATATAATGCGCCTCATTCGCCGTGAGGAAGGGAAAATCTTATAGTGAAGTTTGGATTAGCACTAAATGATTTGCGCCTTAAAGCAATCATAGGGATTTTGCCCTTTGAGCGCGAGAGTGCGCAAGAAATCGCGGTGGATTTGGATTTAAGCTATGAAATTGCCAAAAATGATTTAGATTCGCTTAAATCTAAGTGCGATTCAGCGCAAGATTCAAGTGAATCTATTATAGATTACGCGCTTTTGCGTGAGATGATTTTGGATTCGTTTAAACAAAATAAATTTTTCTATTTAGAAAGCGCATTAGTGGCGATTCAGGGGGCGATTTTAGAGAAATTCCCGCAGATTTTAGAGCTAAATTTAAGCGTTAAAAAATTAGCGATTTTTAGCGATTGCACCCCGCAAGTGCGCTTGTCGTGGCAAAAAGGCGAAAAAAATGATTGAAACTCATATCCAAAGCACCACCGCAAATATCGCGCTCAAAGGCGAATTTAGCAAGTTTATTGCCAAAAGCGACATTGAATCGCTTCAAAATCTATCCCAAAATAGCGCGATTCAAAGCTATAATCTAAACCTTGATAATATCACAAATTTTGATTTTACATTTCTTATTTTTCTCTATCAATATAGGCAAAATTTAACGCGTCAAGGGCGCAAAATCACTCTTATTGCAAATAGCGAAAAAGCAAAGCGAATCTTAGAGTTACTAAAAGAGATTGAGATTAAAGAAAGCACCATAAAACGCGCCAAAAAAGAGGATATTTTTACCAAAAGTAGCAGAGAGATTGGAATGCTACTTTATGGCTACGGCGCGACATTTGTGGAGTTTTTGAACTTTGTGGGGATTTTGATTTATTTTGTGTGCTTGTCGCTACTAAATCTGCGCAAGATTCGCTTCCGCGCGATAAATTATCATATCTTTCATAGCGTGATTACGGCGATGCCTGTGATTTTTATCGTGTCTTTTGTCGTGGGTGGCGTGATTGCCTATCAAGGTGCGGCGACTTTGGCGCGTATGGGCTTTGTAGAGCTAAGCGTAGAGATGACAGCAAAGCTCACACTGCGCGAGATTGGACCATTTGTGGTGGCGATGATTGTCGCAGGACGCAGTGCAAGTGCCTACACGGCGCAAATTGGCGTGATGAAAATGACTGAGGAAATCGATGCGATGAAAACGATGCAACTAAATTTGATGAATTTCATCGTTATCCCGCGATTTTACGCGCTTGTGTTTAGCTTCCCGCTAATGGTGTTTTTATCGGATTTGGTTAGCATTTTTGGCTGTATGGTATTTTTGCATTTTGGCTTTGACATAGGTTTTAGCGACTATATCGCGCAGTTAAAAAGCTCGGTGGGAATGAATAGCTTTTGGACGGGCATTATCAAAGCTCCGTTTTATGCGGGAGTGATTGTGGTGATTGGGTGTTTTATCGGCTTTCGTGTGGGCGATAATACGCAAAGCGTGGGCGAGAAAACGACTACTAGCGTGGTTTGTGCGCTATTTGGCGTGATTATCATAAACGCGCTTTTTTCGCTCATCTTTACGGAGCTAAAGTTTTAAAGGGCGCAAAATGGCGAATCTAGTGGCGAATCAAAGTGCGAATCAATCCCAAAGCACGGCGCAAAATATCATCGAAGTGCGCAATCTCTACACAAAATACAAAGATAGATTTATCCAAGAAAATGTCAGCTTTTCGGTGAAAAAAGCGGAGATTTTTGGCATTTTGGGCGGAAGTGGAAGTGGGAAATCCACGCTTTTAAGCACGATGATTTGCCTAAAACGCCCAGAAAAAGGGCAGATTCGCATATTTGGCGAGGATATTTGGAGCGATTCGCATATAGATTCGCGCTTGGATTCGCGCGAAAATTTGCGCCAAAGCGCAAAAGATTTACTAAAGAATCCACGCGCATTGCTAAAAGAGCCACAAAATCCTCGCGATAAAATCCTAAAGCGATGTGGCGTTTTATTTCAATTTGGTGCGCTATTTTCTAGCCTAAGTGTGCTTGATAATGTCGGCATAATGTTAGAGGAATACAGCTCCTATCCCAAATCCGCTATCAATGAAATCGCGCAATATTGCCTAAATATCGTGGGTTTGCCACAATATGTCAATGATATGTTCCCTTATGAGCTAAGTGGGGGAATGAAAAAGCGCGTGGGACTCGCTCGCGCGTTAGCTTTTGCGCCTGAGATTTTGTTCTTAGATGAGCCGACAAGTGGGCTAGACCCGCAAAGCGCGGAAAATTTTGATAAACTCATCATTCGATTGCGCGATGAGTTTAAACTTACAATCATTATGGTTACGCACGATTTGGATTCGATAAAAGATGCTACGGATAGATTCATCTTGCTTGATAGTGGCAAAATCATATTTGAGGGCAGTTTAGAAGCGTTTCGCCTAAGTGAGAGCGCAAATCTAAACACGCTATTAAAATCAAAGAGAGGAGAGAGATTATGGAAAGAGGAGTGAATTATATTTTCATAGGCGCGTGTTTTATGCTGTCTTTGATTGGCTTTGTGGTGTTTATATTTTGGTTTGGTGAGAGTGGATTTTTCAAAGATGAAGTGCGCATCTACAAAAGCTACACAAAACGCCCTTTGGCGATAAAGGCTGATAGTTTGATAAAGTATAAAGGCATAAATGTCGGGCGCGTGCAAAATATCAACTTTAAAGACAATAATTTTGAGGAAATCGAAATTACGCTAGAGATTCGCAAGGATTTGCCTGTGAAAAAGGATTCGCTTGTGAGGGTAGAGCAGAGCGGGATTTTGGGTGCGAGTTTTTTAGCCTTAATCCAAAATGAAAAAAGCAACGAATTTATCGATGATACTAGCGATGCGATTTTGCGAATCCATAGCGATTCGGCGTTGTCGCAGGTGATGGAGAGTATCCCAAATATCACGGGGAAGGTGGATTATTTGCTTGATAATGCCAATGAAATGCTAAGCGAGGATAATGCCAAAAATGTCGCTACGATTTTAGTCTCCATAAATGAGGCGATGAAAAATATCAATATTTTGGCGCAGAGTTTAAGCCGTAATAGCGCAGACATTGAGAAAATCATCGCAAATGTTAGCAAAATCGCCCAAAGCACGGAGCAAATCACCACTGCCGTAAATGCCAAAGTCGCACAGGGCGAGTATGATTTGCGTAGCACGATAATGCCGACTTTAATGTCGATTGAACGCGCGATGGGCGAGTTTGAAGAATTTGCCAAAAATGCAAATGTCGTAATGCAAAACCTTGAATCAAACCCATACAACACCATTTTTGGTTATAGAGAGGAAAAACAATGAAGCGATTTGTAAATGTTTGGATTTTGGGATTCGTGGCGGTAGTGGGCGCGTTTTTCAGCGCGTGTGTGGATATAAATCTAAAAAGCGAAATGCCCAATTTAGACTACTACAAATTAGATAATATCGCCACAAACGCCGAATCTTGCGGTGCATTCACAATGCTAGGGCTACAAAAATTAGACATTCCACGCGCAATGGCTGGAAAAAACATATTGTATTTAAATGGCAATGTGATTCGCAATGTCAAAGGCATAAGCCTAAATGAAAACTTAGGCGATGAACTCGAATCAATGATAATCAAAAACTTCGCAAACCACTGCATAAAGGCAATTACACCGCCTTTTAGCGGAATAAAATTAGAGCAATTTTTACGCATAAAACTAATAGATTTTATGGCGATAGAAAACTACGCGACAAGCGATGACGCGGATTTGGAGGGCGAGATTCGCGCTAAAATCGGCGATGCCAAGCATATCGCAAAGGTTAGCTTTATGTTTGTGCTGCATCAAAATGGAGCGATTTTGCAAAGTGGCATAATCACCGAGTATAGCGCGATACGCGACTTTAGCGGGGAGCAGATTTTTAGCGCATTGCAAGATTCAAGCAAAAATGCCATAAAAACGCTGACGGATAAAATCATTCCAAAATAACGCTAATAGTTTTGTGGCGAATCGCAAAATGTGAAATCGCAAAATTCGTGCGAATCTAGGGCGAATCTGCTGATTTTGCCTTTCTTATTGCGTAAAATGCGGTGGATAGCGTGGAGGTTAAGATTCCTAGCAAAAATGGGATTAGGAAAAATGCGCCGTTGTTGATAAGGGCGATAATGCTAAGTGCGATAAATGCGTAGGATAAAAGGCGCAAAAGCCCAAAAGAGACTTTGAATCCTATGAAAAATCGCTCTTTTTTTGGGAGATTGTCGCTTGAATCTTTGGGCGAATCGGTGTTTGAATTGCTTGAATCCGCCGAATCTATCGAATTTTTTCGTGCATTCGCACTCGAATCCACGCTAGATTCGCTTGAATCCTTTAGCAGATTCGCGTTTGATTCGCCCAAATCTTTAAGCGAATCCCCCGCATTTACGCCCATAATCGCACTATAATCGCTGATTTTCTTTGCCATAGCCTTATACGAGCTATAAAAGACAAACATTGCCCCTACAAACGCCACTTCAAAACTTATCGCAAATCGCAAGTCCATTAGCGCAAGTGCCACCGCTACGATTAGATTTGCCACTAAGATTATCATCGCAAATCCTTCGCACTAGAGCCATTATCGCCAAAGCCTTTTACGCTAGATTCGCGCATTTTGCGTCTATATACGCTAAATGCCACGAGTGCGCCACTTAGCAATATTAGCGCGATTCCTATGCTTGGCATTAGGTTTGGGAATGCGTCCCCCAAAGCCACGCCCAAAAGCAAACTCCACACGATTCGCATATACGCGATGGGCGAGACTATGTCGGGTGCGGCGAACATATAGGACTTTGTCATCAGCCACTGCCCGATTGTGCCAATTACGCCCGTTAGCACAAATAGCACCCACGCAAATGCGCTGGGTAGAGTGAATCCGCCCATTTTGTCAATATCCACAAGCATTCCAGCCCCACCCACAGCGCACATTGTGATACCATACCACAGCACGACTGCCTCGCTTGTGTAGAATGCCTTTAGTTTGTGAATCGTCATAAACGCCCCCGCTGCGCAGACTGCCGCCATAATCCCCACAAGCGCGTTAATGGGCGGAATGTCGCTAGAACTGGGATTTGCCACGAGTAGGACGCCTACAAAGCCAATCAGCGTGGCGATTATCGTGGAGCGCGTGGGCTTGTGGCGCGTAAAAAGCGAGAGTAGCACGACAAAAATGGGCGTGGATTGCAAAAATGCGGTGGCGATGCCTAGCGGAATGGTGGCGAAATTATAGTAGTTCGCGCTCACAGCAATGCCACCAAGCGCACCGCGAATGAGTATGTGGCGAAATCCGCCCACTTTTTTGGCGTGAATCTTAACGCGCAATTTTTTAAATCGTGGCGAAAAGTGGCTCATCACAGGCACAAAAGCCGCCAAACTCCACACAGACAGCACCATAAAAAACGCGCGAAAAAAGACATTTTCCATCGATGAGTAGCCCATAAGGTTGAGGTATTTTACGATGGCATTCATAATGGCAAAAAATATCGTGGAGAGCAACATTAGCGCGATACCTTTGGCGATGAGTGGATTAAACATAAGCGTCCTAGATTTTGGCGATAAAAGCAGAATTATAACACAAAGATTTGGTGTGATTACTTTGGCGAATCATCTGCGAATTTGGCGAATCTAAAGGCGAATCGCTTTGAAGTGGCAAATCTATGATTCGTCTCGCAATGATGAAATTGTGGCGAATCGCAGTAGCGAATCGCACACCAAAGGCGCGAATCTTAAATTTGCCTTGCGGATTCGTTGTAGATTTGGAATAGTTTTTAACTTTTTGGCTATAATTTCACAAATTTTTGCAAAAGGGGTGAAATGACTGCAACTAGCACGGCTATGACTGCTACCGCCGTCTATAACGAGCTACGCTTAGAGCATTCCCTAGAAATTATCGCACAAAAACTTTTCCTCCACACAGGCACTTTGAAGCGGTGGGAAGCCACGAACAAAATCCCCAATGAATATCTCTATGACTTAAACTTTTTGCTAGGCAATAAATACGACTTACAAAAGATAGATTTTCGTAGCCACAATGAGTTTTTCACCAAAAAAGAAGTGGCAAAATATTGCTTTGAATCATTTTTGAAATTTTTAGCGATTCATAGGGTGGATTCTAGCCAATACACATTTATAG
>JBNMJF010000044.1:0-9455 GCA_050873665.1 Helicobacteraceae bacterium | reverse complement strand
TGCGGAAAATAGGATTCTATCAAAGGGCGCGTATTTTTCCCAGCCATTATTGCCGTCATCAAGTTTGGTATTGACATTCATAATGCCTAATTTTTTAAAGCGCAAAATCGCCTCTTCGCGTAGTCTGTCGATTCGCTCTATGCTAAAAACGCGCCGAAAAAGACAGCTTAAAATAGCGGCTTGATACCCGCTACCACAGCCGATTTCTAGCACACTATCGCAACTTTTATCAATGTCTAAAAACTGCGTCATTTTTGCCACGGTCAGCGGAGAGCTTATGAATTGATTTGCCCCGATAGAAATGGCATCGATTCGATATGCAAGTCCCCGCAGTGCTTCTGTCATAAAAATCTCACGCGGGATTTTTGCCATAGCAGTGCGGATATGTGGCGATAATGGAAACTTTGATTCAATCGAATCTAGCATTCGTTCGGTTTCAATATTCAAAATCTATGCCCCAAAAATGTAGCTTTTTAGCTTAATCCCACTTGGATATATTTACGCATTTTACGCACTTCGCTTAAATCCACTTCCGCGCTTACAACTTCTCTCTTATCATTTTTGATTACTATGCCAAAGGGCGAAATAATCGCGCTACCTTTTGCTAAGTTTAGATTCGCCGCATCAGCGCAAACTACAAAGGCTTGATTAGCAATCGCCAAAGCGCGAGTTAGCGTCTCAAAATGCTCTTTGCGCTCTTTGCCCCATTGCGCGGGGACGAAAATCACATCTGCGCCACGCACCAAATCCCAGATTTTTGGGAATCGCACTTCAAAGCAATTTATCGCCGCGCATTTGATATTATCCACCACAAATTCGCAAAATTCGCCCTCATCTCCAGCGGCAAAATGATTATGCTCGTTGCCAAGCGGGAAAAGTTTATGCTTTGATTGCTTGTGAATCATCACGCCACGCGAAAAAACTTTAAGATTATTATAAAATTTGCCCCTATTTTTTTCAATCATTGTGGTAATAATCGTCTTATCGCTACTAGCCTCCAAAAGTCGCTCGGTGGCGACTTTGCTAAACTCACTTGCTTCATTCATCTTTTGATAGCAAAATCCGCTAATCGCCACTTCAGGCGTTAAGATGATTGCGCCCTCGCCACAGCCCTTTGATAGCATCTCAATCTGCTTTAAATTTTCCTCAAACGAAGTTTTGATTTTTAACTGCAGGGCGTAAAATCGCTTTTTAGAAATCATCAAATGTTATGCTCCCTTTTGAATAATTTGTAACCTTAGATTCAAAGAAATTCGTCTTTTGCTCATTAAAACTGCTAAATTGGTCTACCCATTTTATCGGGTGCTTTGCGTTGTATAGCTTGGCAAATCCCACGCGCTCCAAGCGTTCATCAGCCAAATACTCGATATATTGACGGATAATCTCGCTTGTAAGCCCCAAAATCTGCCCTTGAGTGATATAATCGCCCCAATTAGATTCCAAATCGACTGCTTTTCTAAACATCTCAATAACTTCTTCCTCCAAACTTGGCGTAAATAAGTCGCTTCGCTCTTTTCGCACGGAGTTGATAAGGTTTGAAAATAAAAGCAAATGCGTAACTTCATCGCGCTGTATGAATCGAATCATATTCGCACTTGCAAGCATTTTGCCACTTTTGGCAAGTGTGTAGAAAAACGAAAAGCCAGAGTAAAAATAAATGCCTTCCAAGATTTGATTAGCAAAAAATGCTTTTAAAAGATTCGTCTCAGTGGGATTTTTCGCCAAATCCATATAAACATCGGCGATATAGTCGTTTTTATTGCGCAATTCCACATCTTTGCGCCACATTTCATAAATCTCATCGGTATTATCGCTAATTGCCTGCACCATAACATCATAGCTTTGCGAATGCAGTGCCTCTTCATAAGCCTGTCGCACCAAAATAAGATTTAGCTCAGGGCTCGTAATGTAGGGATTGACATTGTCAATCAAGTTATTTGTCTGCAACGAATCCATAAAGATAAGTTGCGCTAACGCCCTATCGTAGCCTAATTTCTCTTGCTCTGTAAGTCCGCTCACATAGTCGCGCTTATCCTGCGCCATACCCACTTCCTCAGGAAACCAAGTATTTGCAAGCATAACTTTCCATAGATTATACGCCCATTGATATTTGATTTTATTCAAATCAAAAATGCTCGTGGGATTGCCATTAAAAACCTTGCGTTCATTTACGCTCTCATTTGATTCGGGATTGTAGATTTTCTTGCGCTTTGCGATAATTTCACTCATTTTGATTCCTTTTTGCTTAAAAATTTTAAAGCCGTGATTATACAATGAAAAGGCAAAAATTTCGTTGATTTTAGTCAAAAATTTTTGGGTGGCGTAAAGCGTATGGAAATCATCATCGCAATGGTAAATCGCGTGAATCTACAAAACGAATAAAATCCGCGCGTAGCGCGAATCGTTATAAAAGTTTTTGCTACTTTTGGCTTTTGCCAAAAGTAGAATCCCCTCTAACCCATAGACTCTAATCCATCAAGTGAGATAAATCACCTTTAGATTCGCCCAAAGTGAGCGAATCACCTTTGATTCACGAATCGTCAAAGTGGATACTTCGGGCTAAAGCCCTCAGTATGACGAATCCCTTATGCTGTCATTGAGAGAATCGCGTAGCGATTCGTGGCAATCCACAAAAACACACAAAAACCACTATTCGCCTTGCATATTGCCTAAACGAGAAAAACCATTAGCTTTTTCATTTAGCTTATTAGCTATAGCTCGTAGCATATCCGCAAAAGCATAGAACATAACTTGCCTTACTTGATTTTCAGGCGCATTGCCCAATACATTAGATATTCTAGCATAAACATAAGGGCAATATTGATTAAAGTAATCTAATAGTTTGCTAACAGAATCCTTATCACTAGAGTGTATTTGGCTAAAAACGGCATATCCTCTTATAGGATTATCATTAAAACAATCTATCATTGAACTTAGTATTTTTTCTTTTGCTGAACCGATTGTCTCTCCATAGCTAAAAGATATTAGCAATATTGAAATTATGGCTAATTTTCTCATTATAATTTACTATCTTAATGTATCCTATCTATTCATAAGACACATATCCAAGTCCATTTTCGCCAACTCTACCCATTTTCTCGCATTTTCTATACTGTTAGCAACAAAATGATATTTAACACTAACTGAGGGGAGACTACAATAGACACTTCCTTCTCCATAATCTTGTCCCAAATAATACTTATAACATTTCATTGCATCTTTGTATTCTTCTTTCTCTCTCCAGCAGTCATCACCACACAACAAACCAACAAACATAAAGCTCATCAATACTACCTTTTTCATCTTACACCTCCTTATTTCTTAAACATTGATATTACCGCAACTACCGCACATATCGCCACTATTATCACCATAGCTGTGCCACCTATATGCAGCACCACCCCAGCAAATACGGGGCTAAATGCCGAAGCTAACAAGGCTAATACAAGAGCCATTCTTTTCATTTTCTCTCCTTGATTTTTTAAAAATTCTCTCTTTTCAACTAGTAATCACTAGTTGAAAACGAAATTTTAACATATAAAAATTAAACCAAACTTAGTAATAACTAGTTTAGTAATAGCTAGTTTTGACACAAAATTTTCATAAAATAAAGGTAGCAAACGCCCAATGCAAGATGATTTCATAGAAAAAGCTCACAAAATCATAGGGCAAAATGTCAAAAATGCCAGAGAACAGGCTGGGCTAACGCAACTTCAACTAGCACTAGAGCTAGGACATAAAAGCGTGGGGCTAGTCTCTTGCGCGGAAATCTACCACAAAAAGCAACATTTCAACATTGAGCATTTGCTAAAAATCGCCAATGCGCTAAATGTCAGCATAGAAACATTTTTCAAAGGTATAGATGAGCTAAAATAGTGCAATTTGTGGAAATTTTGGCGCAATTAAATAAAGTTGTGTTGATAATTTATCGCCCAAAAATTTCATCAAATGCGCGAATCCCAGCGATTCCCGCAATGCCTAGATTTTCAAATGCTTTGATATTATTTGCGTTTATTCCGCCAAGTGCGAAGATTTTAGGCTTTATCTCGCGCGGAATCTGCTTTATAAAGTCAATGCCAAGTGGCGGATTTTTGTTTTCCACCGCAAAAATGGGGCTAATAAAAATATAATCAATTTTTGCCTTGTGTGCGTTTAAAATATCCTCCAAACTATGCGCCGAGTAGGATAAAATTTTTTCGTCATTGCGAGATTCCACGCCACGCGTGGAATCGAAGCAATCCACACTTTTTAATACTTTTGCCAAGTGCAACTCATCGCCTTTTAGGTGGATATTTTTATGCGCCAAAATTGTAGGCGAATCGCTGTGATTTACAAAGATTTCGACATTTTTTAGCTCTAAAAATGCGCGGAAAGTTTCAATCGGCAAATTCCTATCACGCAAATAAATCTTAGTGATATTATGCTCCGCCAAACGCGCAGGATTTGCCAAAATCGCGTCATAATTATTATGCGTAATCAAAAATTTTGTCAGCAAAATCTGCCCCTTAAATCGCTTAAAATTATTTGCTAAAGATTAGCATTTCGTGGCTTAAGGATTTGTAGTGATTCGCATTTTAGGGCAGGGCAGGGCGCATTATTTGGATTGCTTCGGCGATGAATCGCCTCGCAATGACGAGAGAATGGAGAGACTCTACTTTTGGCAAAAGCCAAAAGTAGCAAAAAACTTTTGCAAGTGGATACTTCGGGCTAAATCCCTCAGTATGACGGGGTAGGGGGGGGGGGGGGGGATTCGCGTTTCGTGTGGATTTTATTTTTTTGGATTGCTTCGCCCTTGCTACGCAAGAACTCGCAATGACGGAGTAGGGTAGATTCGTGCGATTCACCTCTCAATGACTAAATTAAATCCTAAAAATCCACCACATAGCGAATCATCAAGCGATATGGATTGCTTACCGTGTATGCTGGGCGCGAAACTACACCTGCATTGCCACCTGTGCCTGTAACTATTATATCTGGCAGTGGCGTAGCGCGATAATCCATTAGCGGGAATTTTGCATTAAATTCAATGCTATGTCCTATGTAAAATATCGGCACACGACAGGCGCGCTTGCCATTTATGAATTTATCGCACACTCTAGCACTTGTGCGCCTATATTTTTGAAAAAATGTCATTCGTAGCCCTACATTCGCATTGACATTAAAAAAGTGCTTTGTTACATTAGCCAAGCCCACAGCTATGCCTGTTTGCGCGTGATAAATAGCCATATATTGACTAATCGCTTTTCTATCAAAGCTAGTCCCGCCAAATCCCATACCGCCAAACATACCAATCGCAAAAAACTCACTCTCCCAAAAGTCAATCAACAAATCCGCATTTAGCGTATAATCCACGAATCCTATCTTTTGCTCTTTGGATTGAAAACTTATGGGTTTATAATGCTGAATCCCGACATTAGCGTAGTAGCGAAATCCCACCCAATCATTTATAAAGTGCTTATATCCCGCCAAAAATTCCCACGCCAAAGCCCACGAGCTTAGCTCTCTATTTTGCTGTGGTTGCCATCTTAACGCCGTGCTACCAGCTGTCGGTGTTTGAATGGGGTCGTTTATAATTTGCGAATGCTTCATACTTAGCTTACTTTGCCCTGCGCCTATGCCAAATCCTATCATTATATTTGTAGGCTCTTTTGCAAAAAGTGGCAGAGCAAAAAATGCTACTATCAAAGATAATGTAAAAGTATTTTTTATAATTTTCATATCACACCCCCACTAAAATGCGAATACATATCGCAAGGTAAGTTTATATGGATTTTTTACTTGATAGCCGGGACGAGCCCAAACACATTTATACTCACCTTGAAATTGCCCTGTGGTGCAGTGGCTACCTATTACATCGCCATCATCAGTAGGATAGTAGGTTAGCATAGGGAATTTTGCGTTAAATTCAATGCTATGCTCTAAATAGTTGATAGGCACTTTGCAAGTGCGTCTGCCATCTGCGCCTGTATCGCAAACCCTAGAGGAAACATTGCGAATCTTTTGAAAAAAGTTAAATCTCGTGCCTACGGAGAGATTCGCGCTTAAATGATGCTTTTTAGTTTTGGCTATTCCAGCATATCTAGGATTTGAAAAATTTGGATTTTCTTGGCTCCACTCCGCCCTATAAGTATTAAGCGCAGGGCTATCAAAGTAGGCTCCACCCACGCCAAATCCGCCTAAAATCCCAAAAGTAAAAATCTCGCTATTATAGAAATTTAAAAGCAAGTCCGCATTTGCGGTATATTCGATAATCCCAGTTTTTACCTTACCGGCGGTGAAAATATCATCTTTGTAATGCTGTGCGCCGACATTAGCGTAGTAGCGAAATCCCACATAGTCATTTAGCCAATGCTTATAACCTACCAAAAATTCCCAAGTAACGCCCCAATCTTTTATGTTTGAATCATATTGGTTTTCCCAATTTGTCCAAGCTAAGCCAAGCTGATTTCGCGCCGAATCAGGATATTTTTTGTCGATTTGGCTTAATCCTACGCCGATTCCAAAGCCAAAAATCCAATTTACAGGCTCTTTAGCACTTAATCTTAGTGCGCCCCCCCCCCATAGCGCAAATTAGCAACGCTGTGGTAAGTGCGGTAAATACACCTCTAATCATTTTTAAATCCTTCCCATAAAAAATAGCGCGAATTGTAGCAAAAATTTAACACAATATTTACAAAATTCACATAAAGATTTAATTCTTATCTCACTCAAACTCTTTAAACCAAAATCCGCTATAATTCGCACTTAAAATCTCTCAAAGGCAAAGTTTTGGCAATCGAAAAAGAATCTATCGAGCAGTTGCAACAAAGGGCGGACATTTACGAGGTTGTAAGCCAATATGTCGAGTTGCGCCGTTCAGGTGCAAATTTCG
Organism: Helicobacteraceae bacterium; assembly: GCA_050873665.1. GTDB lineage: Bacteria > Campylobacterota > Campylobacteria > Campylobacterales > Helicobacteraceae > NHYM01. Next base: position 2,584 of record JBNMJF010000044.1, on the reverse strand, counting down.
TGGCGCGATGCCCATTTCACAACGAAAATACGCCAAGTTTCATCGTGAATCCACAGCGCAATATCTTTAAATGCTTTGGTTGTGGCGAGGGCGGGGACAGCATTGGCTTTTTGATGAAAATCGAAAACCTTAATTACGCCGAAGCGGTGGAAAAACTCGCATATATTTGTAATTTCACGCTGACTTACACAAACAAGCGCATTGACACGAGCATTAGCGATGATTTGGCGAAAATCGTGGGCTATTATCAAAGCAAATTAAACGCAAATATCTTGCAATATCTGCATAATCGTGGCATAAATGACGAATCTATCAAGCGATTCGCGCTTGGATATAGCGGGGAGGGCGCGGAGTTTATGGCATTTTTGCGAAGCCAAAAAATACCGCTTGATAAACTGCTAGAAGTCGGCGTGATTGGGAGCGATAAGGGCAGAGAATACGCTAGGTTTAGCAATCGCATTATGTTTCCTATATTTGCCCCAAATGGCAAGGCTGTGGGCTTTGGTGGGCGAATCATTAGTGGCGATAAATTTGCCAAATATATCAACTCTCCGCAAAGCAAAATTTTTAACAAATCGCGTTTGCTTTACGGCTACAATGTCGCCAAAGACAGCATTTTTAAACAAAAGCAAATCATCATCACAGAGGGTTATATCGATGTAGTTATGTTGCACCAAGTTGGATTCACAAATGCCGTTGCCACGCTCGGCACTGCGCTTACGCCATCACACTTGCCCCTTGTTAGTCGTGGCGAAGTGGATATTTTACTCTGCTATGATGGCGATAGCGCGGGGATAAACGCGGCTTTTAAGGCGTCCTTGCTTTTGGCAAATAAAAGCGGTGGCGTGGTGATTTTTGAGGGTGGCAAAGACCCTGCGGATATGGTGAGCGAGGGCAAAATCGATGATTTAAGGCGAATCTTTAAGTCGCCCATTCCCTTTATAAAGTTTGTCATTCAAACAATCGCCAATCGCTTTGATTTGCGCAATCCTTTGCAAAAAGAAAGGGCGTTAAATGAGATTTTGAGCTTTATGAAAAATCTCTCCCCTGTGTTGCGCGATGAATACAAAGGATTCGCGTCAAGTGCGTTGCAAATCGCACCACATTTGCTAGGCAATTTTAGCGCGAAAGCTACAAGCGATTCAAAGCAAAAAAAGGCGAAAGATCCAAATAATCCCAAAAATCCGCCGAATTTTAATAGCGCAAATAATGCGGAGGCGATTTTGCTAAAGTCGATTTTAGAGGATAATTCGTTACTTGAGATTGCGCTAGAATATTTAAGCGAGGGCATTTTCACGCAAAAAGAGGCGTTTTTAGCCCTAAAAAGTGGCGATTTTGGGCATAAGGATTTGCTAGGAATTGCTATTGATGAGCATATTAAGGCACTAAATTATGCGGATTTTAGGGAGCAAATGCGATTATTTATCATCAATGCTTATTCAAAAATGTTAGAGCAAATAAAGCAAAATGGGGGCGATTCAAGCGATAAAATCAAATCCGCGCTCACCATAAATGCTAAAATCAATTTGCTTAAAAAAGGCACTTTGGTGCGCTATGAGGATATTTAAATGCCAAAAAGGCTAATTTTTTTCATTCTTTTTTGCCTTTATGCCACGAATCTAAGCGCGAATCACAGCAAAAATTTTGAAACTTATGGCGATATTATGCAGTTTCTCCCCGCATTTGTGGCAATCTATCCACTTGCCACGCAGGACTTTGAGGGACTTGGGTGGCTTGCACTTAGCACGGGGAGCGCGCTTGGGGCGACATTTATCATCAAATATAGCTTTTATGGTATCGCAAAGCGCAATGAATCTGCCGCGCGAATCTCGCAACGCCCAAATAATGGCAGTTTCGAGGGATTTCCCAGCGGACACACGGCGTCCGCATTTTCGGCGGCTGGATTCGCACAAAAGCGATATGGCAATGCGCTTGGTGTACCTTGCCTGATATTAGCCACGCTTACGGGATTTTCGCGCGTGGTGGCAGAAAAGCATACAATCGCGCAAGTGCTCGGCGGGGCGATTTTGGGCTATGTAATGGGCTATTTTATCACGCAAAGGGATTTATCCGTGCATTTGTCCTTAGGCGAATCAAGGGGCGAATCGCGTGGGGATTTTAGGGGCGTGGATTTACGCAAAGATTCGCGCACTTACGGCGTCCAAATATCTTATAAATTCTAAAAGGAGGCGATAATGCTAACGCATATCAACAAACATAAAAATCCCACAATGGTAGATGTCTCATCAAAAAATATCACAAGCAGGGAAGCCGTAGCGCAGGGGCGAATCTCTATGAATGAGGACGCCTTTAACGCGCTAAAAAGCAACACAAACGCCAAAGGCTCTGTGATTGACACGGCGATTGTGGCGGCGGTAATGGGCGCGAAAAAAACTAGCGATTTAATCCCTATGTGCCACCCGCTTTTTTTAAGCAAGGTTGATTGCGAGGCGGTGTTAGATTCGCCTAATCGGGCTGTGATTTTTAGCGCGAAAGTCAAATGCGAGGGCAAAACGGGCGTAGAAATGGAAGCCCTAAACGCCGTAAGTATCGGGCTTTTGACAATATATGATATGCTAAAGGC
>JBNMJF010000043.1:0-9481 GCA_050873665.1 Helicobacteraceae bacterium | reverse complement strand
ATAAAATTTTATTTTTGCGGATTATTTTGTGTAAATTTGCGATTCGTGCAAAAAACAATCGCTACTTAAATTATTTCTCCAAATAATGCGCCGTTTTTTGCGCTTGTGATTTTGGCGTTGTAGATTTTGCCTAGCTCAAGTGGATTCGCGCTTTTTAGACGCACGAGTTTGCCGTTCTCACTTCGCCCCTCAAACGCCCCGCTAGATTCGCCCTCAATCATTATTTGGTGGATTTTCCCCACTTCGCGTTTTGCTTTTTCGCTTAATATTTTTTTGTGTAAATTTTGCAAAATCTCTAATCGCTCCATTGCCACGCTTTTAGGGATTTCAGGTAAGTCAAACGCGCTTGTATTCGCGCGGGGCGAGTATATAAAGCTATACATCGTGTCAAACTCCACGCGCTCCACCACTTCAAGCGTATCCTTAAAATCCGCCTCGCTTTCAGTCGGGAAAGCCACGATTATATCCGTGCCAATGCCGACATTTGGGGCAAGTTGCCTAAATCGCTCCACGCGATTCAAAAACCACTCTTTGGTATATCCGCGCTTCATATCGCGCAAAACCCTGCTAGAGCCACTTTGCAAGGGCAAGTGAATGTATTTGGCAATCTTTGGATTGTCCGCAAACTCAGCGATAAACTCATCATCGCAATGCAGTGGGTGCGGGGAGACAAATTTTATGCGCTCAATGCCTTTAATCGCGCTTACTTCGCGCAAAAGCTCCGTAAAATTCACGCGCCTATGTGGGCTAGAAAATCTAACGCCGTAATTATTGACATTTTGCCCAAGCAAAATAATCTCTTTTGCGCCGTTGTCTGCGCGAAATTGCGCTTCTTTTAGTATCATATCAAGCGGGATTGAAATCTCTTTTCCGCGCGTGTGCGGGACAATGCAATAGGCGCATTTTTTGTCGCAACCGATAGATATGTTGATGAGTGCGCGAAAGTTTGATTCGCCCTTATTTAGCGCGAATGCGTAATTGCTTTCATCGTAATTCGTGGCGACTTCGACTGCCTTTGGGGTTTTTAAAATCTCAGTGATTTTAGAGACATTTCGCGCTCCTAGCACGAAATCCACGCTAGGGGCTTTTTTGATGATTTGCTCTCCTAGCGCACTTGCCGTGCAACCGCAGATTCCTAGCTTTGCATCGCGTTTTTTTAGTCGCGTGAAAATGCCTATCTCGCTAAAAAGTTTTCGCTCTGGCTTTTCGCGCACGGAGCAGGTATTTATGATGATTAAATCCGCTTCTTTTGGCTCGTTTGTGATTTCATAGCCCTCTTTTTGGCTAAGCTCTGCGATAATATGCGCCGAATCGCGCTCATTCATCGCACAACCAAAGGTTTTGATAAAAAGTTTTTTTTGCGCCATTTTTTGCAAAATCGCAAGAATCTAATAGCTTATGATATGCAATTCGTAAAGATAGCTATCAAGCCCGTATTTTAGCTCGTTTAGATGAACGGATTTGTTTGATTTCTCTAACGCTTGGCGGAGTTTTTGTAAGTCTTTGTTGTTGTTTTCTCTATCTAAATAAAATGTCGCACTGCCTTGTTGCGTGGCGATTTTGATGATTTCGCTGTCAGTTATGCTTTTTTGTCGCTCGTTTAGCTCTGTTTTGGCGAGTTTTAATTCCATTTTTTATCCTTAGATTTTAAAATTTTTAAGTGCGGATTCTAGCAAATTACCCTTAAAAATTAGCGCAAATTTGTTATAATCCACGCATTTTAATTTTTAAGGACAATCATTTGGATAAGATTTTAGATATTATGGAAATCATCGCGTATGAAAAGGGTTTGCAAGTCGAATCGGTGCAAAATATCTTAGAGGGCGAGATTTTGAAGTTAGCAAAAAGCACACTTGGCGAGGACAAAAACTATGTCGTAGATTTTGACAAAAAAGAAAAAATCATAAGATTATTTTATAAGCTAAAAGTGGTGGATTCACAGGGGATTCGTAAAGATACGGGCGAATCTAGCGTGGATTCGGCTGAATCTAATGGCGAATCGGGCGAATCTAATGCGGATTTGGGCGAATCTAACGCCGAATCGCATTCATTTAATAGCGAGAGAGAAATCACGCTAGAGGACGCACTGAAAATGCCAAATATCGAAGCAGATTCGCTTCATATTGGCGATGAGATTTTGTTAGAAATCAATATCAACGAGATTGACATAAATCGCAATATCACAAGTGCCTTGCTAAAGGACTTTGAGGTGCTTATGGAAAAAAGCTTGGAAAATCAAATCTATGAGAGCCTAAAAAATCACATTGGTAAGATTGTGAATGGAATGGTGATTTTTGTGGATAAAAAGAGCGAGGACAGCATTGTTGAGATTGACTCCACTCGCGCGAAATTGCCCCGCAAAAATCGCATAAAGGGCGAAAAATTTGCGGTGGGAGAGAATATTTCTTGTATTTTGAAAAATATTTATTTTGATAAAAAATACGGCATTCAAATCGAGCTAAGTCGCACTACGCCGAAGTTTTTGGAGGAATTGTTGCGCCTTGAAGTGCCTGAAATAAGTGATGGCGAAGTTAGTATAATAAAATGTGCGCGAATCCCCGGCGTCCGCGCAAAAGTCGCCGTGCAGTCCAATACGCCACGCGTTGATGCGGTGGGCGCGAGTGTAGGCGTAAAAGGTGTGCGAATCAACGCCGTTAGCAAAAAGCTATGTGGCGAAAATATCGGTTGCATCGAGTATTCGGCGATTCCTGAAGTCTTTGTAGCAAATGCGCTAAGCCCAGCCAAAATCAAAAGCGTGAAAATCGATGAGCAAAAAGCCACAATCGACATTCACAGCGAACAAAAGCCCAAAGTCATCGGCAAAGACGGCGTGAATATCCGCCTAGCTTCGATGCTTTTGGGGCTTGAAATCCAAATAAACGACATAGGCGCGGAAACCCCGCAAACGCTAGATTCATCGGCGCAAAATGCGCTTAGCACAGATGAAAATGGCACAGATTCAACGCAACTATCCAAAGAGCAAAAAGAGGAAATGTTTAAATCGCTGTTTAAGGAGTAGAGCGAAGTATCCAAATCACGCGAATCTAAATTATAGGCGAATCGATGACCCAAAAGCGAATCAAAATAACCTTACTTGGTGGATTAGGTTTGTGGGGATAGAGAGATTCTACTTTTTGCAAAAGCAAAAAGTAGCAAAAACTTTTGCAAGGATTCGCACTTCGTGCGAATTTTATTTTTATTTGGATTGCTTTGGCGATTAAATCGCCTCGCAATGACAAATCCACCCACTCCGTCATTGCGAGTGAGTAAAACGAACGAAGCAATCCAAAAAATAGATTGCCACGATTCAGCTACACCGAATCTCGCAATGACGGCGTGGGGTGATTTTGCAATTCGCCTAGTAATTGCGCCTCACAACCACTTAAAACCTAACCTTTGTTTCCACGCCTAAATTTTCGCGGATATTATCATAGCTGGGGGCGAAATACAAAAATTGCGCGAAATCATTTGCGTTGTAACTTTGGCGGATTTTTACGCTAAATTCGCCCTTTGTTTTGCTTTGCAATGCCAAAGTCTGCACGCCATTACTCACCGCGCCGATAGAATACACGCTAATGGCGTCATTTTCAAAGCTAAGCTGATTTTCCAGCACTTTCAAATCGCGCGGGTGCATTGCATTGACATACCACCCACTTGAATTGCTACCCACACTCGCCTTTGGTAGCCTTGCTGTGGGCGAAATCACGCTCTCAATATCCACCACTTTGCATTCGGGATATTTGCAGAAAAATTGATATGAGACTTTGGGATTTGCTACTAGCGATTGGGATTCGTTGCTGTTTTTTATAAGCTCGATTCGCCCACGCATAAGGGCGATTCGCCAATTATTCGTAATCTTTGGCTTAGTGATATAGCGCGGATATTGCGCCCCCAAATTCACAAAATCCACGCTCAAAAATGTATCATTAAGATTCACCACGCGCGAGGTAAATAAATCAATGGGCGTCAAATCCCTATCCTTTATGCCTGTGGCTGAGAGTTTGCGCACCACACGAGCAATCGAGCTATCCACAAACGCGCTTTTTGGGATTAGCGAATCGGGCATATTTTCGCTCACAAAAATAAAATTGTTAATATTATCATCTAGCTTCGCACTCAAATCGCGCCCGTAGCAATTCGCCGTGAAATTTTTAATCGCCCGATTTTGATGATTTAGCGCTTGGAGCGTAATCTTTGTCATCGGCAAATACGCAATAGCGGGGATATAAGTGTGCTGATTGTAATACATTTGCTGTCCGTTATTTTCAATCGCAGCGTAAATGGAGTGTGGTATCAAATCAACGCGTTTGCGGATAATAATGGGCTTTTGGCAGGGAATCTTGCCGACATTATTTATATTTGCGGATTCAATGTTTGCGGATTCGGCATTTGTGGGATTTTGCGTGGATTGGGCTTGATTCGTGCTTGATTCGCCTGTAATCGCGCTATTTTGCGCTTGAATCGCAGTTGATTCGCCCTCGATTAGACATTTGCCATCGGCTCTATCTTTGGCGTCCAAGCGATTTGTAAGCGCGATTTCAAGCGTCCCTGTGGCAATATCATCAAAATTGATATTAAGATTGCCACCGATGAATCGCCCATTTTTAAACCGCGCAATGCCCTCGATTTTCTCACCCACAGGCGCACAAAGCCCACCATCACGGATAAATCGCACAAAAAGCGGGACTAAATTTTCGCTAAAGCCCTTATCGATTTCGCCATTAAGACTTCGCGCAGTGGCGTTTGGAGCGATTTGCAGCGTGTGATTTTGCGCCTTTAGCACTATGGCTTCGCTATCATTGCGTGGGGATTCGTTTGGATTGCTTAGATTTTGCGGGAGACTTGGGAGATTGGCGTTTAGATTATGCGGATTCGCCCCTGAATCTAAGCTCACAACGCCACCTGTGGCATTCACAATGCTAAAGCTAATGTCAAAACTATGCGGAATCACGCTTATTGGTTGCGTAGTTTGCGTGATTTGCTGACGATAGAGCATAAATCCGCACGAAATATAGGCGCGATTTTGCGATGAACTCGCACTAAATGGATACTCAATCACATAGCTAAAGCCACTCCCGCGCAGTTTAGAGAAAAATCGCCTCCCCAAAGTGTCGCGAAACTCGCAAAATTTGTTGTTTATCTCTTGCGGATAGGCAACTTTGCCACTTGAATCAAGTGCGTAAAATAAAATAGCAAATTTCGACTTTGAACCACTAATCTTTGTGTAAATGCGATTGCTAAAGTGGCGCAGGTTGCTGACAAGGCATTCGATTCGTGTGTAATCGCTACCACCGCAGATTTTCTCCACCTCTTTAAAAATCGCATATTCCACAATCAAAGGTTGTTGCACGAGTGAGGGCTTTTGGGCTTGTCCAGCCACATTTGCGCCTAAGCCTTGCGGATTTGCTGGGATAATGGGAAGTGGTTGCGCTGTGGGCGGGGCTTGGAGATTGCCATTGGTGGCTTGTGGCGGAATGGTTTGCGTGTAATTTTGCGTATCTTGCGGATTCGCGCCTATTGGATTCGCATTATTTGGATTCGCCCCATTTACGCCATTTTGCGCCCATAACGCGCCACATATCACACAAATTACAATCGCAATTCGCACTTACAAACTCCCTACACTAGCACGATATACACGACTTGCGGTCCGTGCACACCAAAGACGGTTTTAAGCTCAATATCCGCTGTGCGCGAAGGTCCAGCGATTAGGACGATATTGCTTGGGATAGACTTTGCCTTTAGCTTTGAAATGCCCTCGCTTATGCTTTTTACGACATCTTTGCGCTCTAAAATCGCAATGCAGTTTTTAGTGATAAGCGAAGCTAAGCGTGGCTCTTTTGCGCTTGATGCAATGCCAAATACGCCTATGTCTGCGATTCCGCAACCTGCTTTGATTATGCTAGTATCCGTGCTAAAAAGCGTGTCGCGAATCTCATCTACGCTTTTATCATAGGGCAAAAGTTTGCACTCAGATTTGATAGGCGCGATATATTCCTCTGTATCAAGTGTGTAAAGGGTGCTTTGGGACTTTACCTCGCCCAAAATCTTTTTTAAGTCTTTTGATAGATTCGCCTTGCTAGATTCGACCACAATGCCCTTATTTGCGACTTGCATTGCGATATATTCCTCTAGCAAATCCGCTTTACTTGCCTTAATCAAATCCTTGTAATCTCTACTCGCCTCTTTTAGCTTATTGCTTTTAAGTGCGCTAGTCGCGCTTTTGATAATCGCCTCTTTACTCATAGATTACTCCTTGCATTTTTTTGAGCTTTGCGTGCAAACTCGCGTCCAAATCAGGGTATGCGCGGTATCGTAGCCACGAATTTAGCCCGGGGATAATGCCACCAAAGATTTTCCCCATACCGCCAAAGATTCGCACCATTGAGGCTGTGATTCGCCACATAAAGCCACTTGTGGCAATGTATGTAAATACGGCGAAACTTCTGCGCTCAAGCGCGTTTCTATGGACATTCGCATATCCTACCACGCCTCCGCGCCCTTCTCCTGCCTTTTCGCTGCGTAAATCGCGGATTAGCTCGGCTAGTGGGATTTTCACAGGGCAGACTTCGCTGCAACGCCCACACAAAGAGCATAGATTTAGCATTGGCGCACAATTATCAATGCCAAAGATTTGTGGGCTTACCACTTCGCCAATGGGTCCGGGATAGGTGCTTAGGTAAGCGTGTCCGCCGATTTTATCATACACAGGGCAGTGATTTAGGCAAGTCCCACAACGAATACAACTCAAAGAGCGATAGTAGTGCGAATCCGCCAAAATCTTAGAGCGATTATTATCTAGTAAAATAATATGCACTTCTTTGGGTCCGTCTAACTCGCCTTTTTGGCGCGGGTGAGCGATGATATTATTGTAGCAACTAATATTCGCACCTGTGGCACTTGGCACAAGTAGCATATCCAAAATACTCGCATCTTCAAAGCTTTCCACAATCTTTTCAATGCCACAAATAGCGATATGAATATCACACGCAGTGGTGCTCATACGCCCATTGCCCTCATTTTCGATTAGCCAAATCGCGCCCTCATCGGCGATAGCGAAATTCACGCCAGATAACCCAATTTTAAAATCCTTAAACTTTTGGCGCAAATGCCCCCGTGCTACGCCATTTAGCGTTTCAATAGATTCGGCGTCCTCATCTTTTAGCCCCGCGCCAAGTTTATCATTGAAAATATCGCGGACTTCGTAGCGATTTTTGTGAATCGCAGGGACAACGATATGCACGGGCGGTTCATCGATTAGCTGAATAATCAATTCCCCTAAATCCGTTTCCTTAGCGTCAATGCTATGCTCTTGCAAGTAATGATTTAGGTGAATCTCCTCACTTGCCATTGATTTGCCTTTTAGAATAATATTTGCGTCATTTTTGTGCATTAGAGCCAAAATGACTTCATTTGCTTCCTTTGCATCACTTGCCCAATGGACTTTAAAGCCATTTTTTATCGCATTTTGCTCAAATCGCTCTAATAATTCTGGCAGTTTTGAAAGCGCATTTTGCTTGACTTTGCGCCCTAGCTCACGCAACGCCTCCCAATCTTTGTAGCGATTTGCGATAGTATTTTTGCGATTTTTTTTCAAAGTGCGCATACCTGATTTTAGGTTTTCGCGCATTTGTTTGTCATTTAGCTTTGTATGGACTATTTCCTCGTATTGTTTGGTTGAATGAAAATTACTCATAATCTCCCCCTTTATTGTAAGCTGATTCGCTCTGCGATGAAGTCATATAAATGAATGGGCTTGACTTTTAGCCCGTTTTTTTTCATCGCTCCGCTGATATTTAGTAGGCAACCTGCGTCCGCTGAGACGACATAATCAACATTTTGCGCTTTAATGTCGGCGATTTTTTCTAATACCATTGCATTGGAGATTTCAGGCTCTTTAATGCTAAATGTCCCGCCGAATCCACAGCATTCCTCCTCGTGCTCTAACTCCACTAGCTCGACATTTTTAAGCTGACGAATTAAGGCTTTGTTTGATTCGATGCTTTTTGCGGTGCGTAGTGCGTGGCAATTTGAGTGCCAAGTGATTCGCGTTTTGGGCTTTGTGTCCTCGTATTTTACTTTTAGCTCTTTAACTAAAAAGTCGCTTAGCTCATAAATGCGCTTTGAAAATTCTTTCACTTCTGCGTAGTTGCCATCATCTGCGAAAATCTCCAAATAATCCGCTTTCATAATCCCCGCACACGAGCCAGATGGCACGATGATAGGATATGGCTCGTTAAATAGCTTGACATTATGAAGTGCGATTTTTTTGGTGTCCTCGTAGTAGCCTGAGTTTAGGCTGGGCTGTCCGCAACAAGTCTGGTCTTTTTTAAAGATGACTTCGATTCCTTCTTTTTGTAGCAATTTTATCGCATTTAGGCAAGTGCCTGAATATGCGATTCCACCTAGGCAGGTGGCGAAAAAATAAACCTTTTTATGCGCTGTTTGCATATTCTCCCCCTTTACATTGTGAAATGTGGCTAAAAGTTTATCAAAAAAGACTTAAAAATTTATTTTATTTTGTGAAAATTTTGGTAGAGTTGAGAGAGATTCGCCCAAATTTGCTTAAATATTTACGCTCTTTTTTGCAAAAATTTGATTGCAAAATAGCATACAAAAAAGCTCACAAGCGCACCGCAAACTACTTGCAAAATCGTGTGATAACCGCTATAAATCCTAGATATTCCTACCAATAGCGCAAGGCAAAAAAATAATATTTTCCACCGCATTTTAAAATACACAAAGCCAAACGCGAATCCTATGAACGCCCCTTGCGTGTGTCCGCTGGGAAATCCATCGAATCTCGCCATATTTATGGGACGCCGTGCGAAGCTAAAAAATTCGCCCATATCATAATGCGCCACCGCGTAGGAAATGCCAAGTTTGGTGGCTTGAATCACAAGTGTGCTTAGCAAAATGGCAAAAATGAGTTGCTTTAACTTCTCAAAATCCCTTTCATAAAAGGGCATAAACACGCACAGCGCGGGTAATGCAATCTGAAAAATATCACCATATTTTTTAAAATCAAATGCGATGAGAGTGAGCGCAACTGCGATGAGCGCGAAAAATACTATATTTAAGGCTAGGTTTAATCCGTGAAATTGCTCTTTTAGATTCATAAATATCCTTTGGTTTGCGTATTTGTGGCGCGGATTTTAGTGTAATTTGCCTTAGAATTTGCGAAAATGTTTTGAAAATCCGCACGAAGTGCGAATTCACTCCACCTCCCCGTCATACTGAGCGGAACGCAGTGTAGCGAAGTATCCATTTTGGCGATTCGCGAATCGATAGCGATTTACTCACTTTAAGCGAATCTAAAAGCAAATCGCACGAATCCAAAATGAAATCTGCACGAAGTGCAAATCTTTGCAAAAGTTTTTGCTCCGTTTTGCTTTTGCAAAAAGTAGAGTCTCTCCTAACCCCACAGACTCTAATCCACTAGATTCGCTTTTGGGTCATTGATTCGACTATAATTTAGTTT
>JBNMJF010000042.1:0-9481 GCA_050873665.1 Helicobacteraceae bacterium | reverse complement strand
CCATTGATTCACGATTCGCCAAAATGGATACTTCGCCTTTTGCAAAGGCTCAGTATGACGGCGTGGTGGTGATTCGTCATTGCGAGGCGATTCAACAAATCGCTACACGATTCTCACAATGACTTGGTGTAGAGCGCGAATCGCTCATTATTGCCTTAAATTAACATTCATTTCAAAGTGATTGATTAAGAAAAAATCGTAAGAATTTGTGGCGGACAGGGAGGGATTCGAACCCTCGGTAATCTTAACGACTACGCGTCCTTAGCAGGGACGTGGTTTAAGCCAACTCACCCACCGGTCCAAAATCGCCGAGCGTTTAGGGCGAATCACAATTCGTGGCAATCAGATTCGCAACAAAAACGCGAAATTGTAGCAAAAAAATTTTAAATTTTGCGTAATTTTATACGATTCGCCAAAATTTTTATCAAAAAATCTCACAAATGCCAAAATCTTTAAAATTTTTTAGTATGATTTTGGCACTTTTTTGAAACAAAGGAGGCAAAAGTGGAATTCATCGATGAGATTAAGGACAAGGCTGCGAAGTATCAAAAGGCGATTGTTTTGCCCGAGACAGAGGATATTCGCGTGATTGAGGCAGCGTCAAAAGTCCTGCATCAGGGCTTTGCAAAAGTCATTTTGCTTGGCGACCGCGCGACATTAGAGAAAAAAGCCACAGGTTTTGACATTAGCAAGGCGGAGATTATAAACCCAAAAGATTCCGCGCTGTTGCCAAAATATGTGGATTTGCTAGTTGAGATTCGCGCACACAAGGGAATGACAAAGGATAAGGCGACAGATTTACTCACAAATAACGCGCTTTATTTCGGTGCGGCTTTGGTGAAAGATAAAAAGGCAGACGGAATGGTGGCTGGTTCGCTATCCCCCACTGCCGATGTGCTTCGCGCGGCTTTGCAAATCGTAGGCACACAAAGCGGGGTAAAAGTCGTATCCACTTTTATGCTAATGGTGCTAAAGGATTCAACGCTTGGCTATCAACATAAATTTGGCGGGATTTTTGGATTCGCCGATTGTGCGCTGATTCAAGACCCAAATGAAAACGAATTAGCCCAAATCGCGCTTTCAAGCGCAAAAACTTTTCATCAGCTCACAGGTGGAGTGCCAAAAGTCGCGCTTTTAAGCCACTCGACTTATGGTAGCGCAAAGCACGAAAAAGTCGATAAAGTGCTAAAGGCGTTGCATATCGCAAAAGAGCAGGACGCGAATCTTTTGATTGATGGCGAGTTGCAACTAGATGCGGCGATAATTGAGCGCGTAGGCAAGGCAAAAGCACCAAATTCTAAAATCGCAGGAAGCGCGAATGTGCTGATTTTCCCCGATATTGACGCGGGAAATATCGGCTATAAATTGGTGCAGAGATTCGCAAAAGCGGACGCTTATGGACCTATCACGCAGGGCTTGGCGCAACCGATAAATGACTTATCGCGCGGTTGTAGTAGCGATGATATAGTCGGTACGATTGCGATTACGGCGTTACAAGCGATTTAGATTCGTGGGTGGATTCGGCTAAGATTCGGCTTAGATTCGTGGTAAAAAGATTCATAAAAAAGGGAGAGAAAAATGGATATTTTGGTTATAAATTGCGGTAGCTCATCGCTTAAATATCAGCTAATAAATATGGAGCGCAAGGAAGTTTTGGCGGAGGGAATGTGCGATAGGATTCATATCGATGGTAGCATTCTAAAGTATAAGGCAAAGGGCAAAAAGATTGAGAAGCATTTAGAGATGCCAGACCACAAGGCGGCGATAAAATATGTCTTTGAGGCACTTACCGATAGCGAAAATGGCGTGATAAAGTCGCTTGATGAAATCAAAGCAATCGGGCATAGAATCGTGCATGGCGGGGAGTTTTTCTTTAACTCTGTGCTTGTAGATGATGATGTAATCGCCAAAATCGAATCGTGTAGCGATTTAGCCCCACTGCATAATCCAGCGCATATAATGGGGATTCGTGGTTGTCGTGAGCTAATGCCAAATACGCCTATGGTGTGCGTATTTGACACGGCATTTCACCAAACGATTCCGCCACGCGCATATCTTTACGCCTTGCCTTATGAATGGTATGAGAAATACAAAGTGCGCAAATACGGCTTTCACGGCACTAGCCATAGCTTTGTAAGTAAGCGGACGGCGGAATTTTTGGGGCTTGATATAAACAACTCCAAAATTATCACTTGCCATTTGGGTAATGGAAGCTCACTTTGCGCCGTAAAGGACGGCAAAAGCATTGATACGAGTATGGGATTATCCCCGCTTGAAGGCATCGCTATGGGGACGCGCAGTGGCGATTTAGACCCTACGGTGCTACAATATATCGCCAAAAAGGAAAACCTAAACATTGATGAGATTTTAAATATTTTGAATAAAAAAAGCGGTGTGCTTGGGATTTCTAAGCTCTCAAGCGACTTTAGAGACTTACTAGCCGCAGAAAATGACGGCAACAAACTCGCAGCTCTCGCAAGGCGCGTATTTGCCTACCGCGTGGCGAAATACATAGGCTCGTATATGGCAGCGATGAATGGCGTAGATGCGATTGCATTTTGCGCTGGTGTGGGCGAAAACGCCGTGCATATACGCGGATTTATCGTGGAGCATTTGGGCTTTTTGGGAGTGCATTTGGACGAGCAGACAAATATCGCCACCGTGGGCAAAGAGGGCATTATCTCAACGGCGGATTCCAAAGTCAAAGTGTGCGTGATTCCCACAAATGAGGAGTGGGTAATCGCACACGATACTTATGAGATTGTGTCGAAATTGTAAGGTGCAATTGTCGTGGCTTTTGCCACAAATCTAAATTTTTTGCGTCATTGCAAGAATCGCGAAAGCAAGTCGTGGCAATCTACAAAAATAAAATCTGCACGAAGTGCGAATCGTTGCAAAAGTTTTTGTTTCGTTTTGCTTTCGCAAAAAGTAGAGTCTCTCTTAATCTCGTCATATTGGGGCGACAAAGTCGCCGAAGTATCCAAATCACGCGAATCTAAAAAAAACAACGAATTAATGTCCTAAAAGCGAATCAAAGCAATTAGATTTGCTTAAAGTGAGCGATTCACCTTTGATTCGCGATTCGCCAAAATGGATACTTCGCTACACTGCGTTTCGCTTAAGTAATGACGATAGATTTTGTTTTTTATTTTTTTTGGATTGCTTCGATTTGGCGTCGCCAAATCTCGCAATGACGAAATATTGCAGATTCGTGCAACAAATCGCATACCTAAGACACAAATTGTCAGCCCTACACATTGAATCTAAAGTGCATTATGTCGCCATCTTGCACCACATAGTCTTTCCCTTCGCTGCGCATTGCGCCGTTTTCTTTTGCGCCGTTTTCTCCGCCATATTTCACAAAATCCGCGAAACTAATCGTCTCCGCGCGAATAAAGCCCTTTTCAAAGTCATTATGTATCACGGCGGCGGCTTTGGGGGCTTTCGTGCCTTTTGTAATCGTCCAAGCGCGGACTTCTTTCACACCAGCGGTAAAATAGCTAATAAGCCTAAGCGTCTCAAAACTAATGCGAATCATCTGCTCCAAGCCACTTTGCGCAAATCCCAGCTCACTCAAAAACTCCGCGCGTTCCGCCTCGCTCATATCAATCATATCTTCCTCTAACTTCGCGCACAGCGTAACAACCGCGCTATTTTGCGCCTTTGCGTAATCCTCCACCGCCTTTAAGTGCGCGTTTTTACCGCCATCATCGATATTTGCGCCATAAATCACAGGCTTATTACTCAAAAATCGCAAGTCTTTATCAAGCGCGATAAACTCCGCGCTGTCCTTGCCTTCAAAGGTTTTCACGCTTTTATTTTGCTCTAAATGCGCCCTTAATTTTAGTGCGACTTCTAGCATTTCCGCGCTCTCTTTACTTGCTTTTGCAGCGCGGGTTAATCGCTCAATTCGCCTCTCTAGCGTTTCTAAATCCGCCAAAATCAGCTCTAACTCAATAATCTCAATATCATTTATTGGGTCGATTCGCCCCTCTGTGTGCGTGATATTGCTATCCTCAAAACATCGCACGATATGCAAAATCGCATCGACTTCCTTGATATTTGCCAAAAATTTATTCCCCAAGCCCTCGCCTTTACTTGCCCCGCGCACAAGCCCCGCAATATCGACAAATTCGATGACAGAGTGCTGAATCTTTTGCGGTTTGACAATCTCGGCGAGTTTGGCGATGCGCTCATCTGGCACA
The DNA here is from genome assembly GCA_050873665.1 of Helicobacteraceae bacterium. GTDB lineage: Bacteria > Campylobacterota > Campylobacteria > Campylobacterales > Helicobacteraceae > NHYM01. The sequence continues at coordinate 5,276 of JBNMJF010000042.1, read as the reverse complement.
GGCACAATCGCCTTGTTTGGCTCAATGGTGCAAAATGGATAGTTCGCACTCTGCGCGTTTTGCGCCTTTGTGAGCGCGTTAAAAGTGGTGGATTTGCCTACATTGGGGAGTCCTACGATTCCTACGCTTAAGCCCATTATTTTGCCTTTTTGGGCTTGGATTCGCGCTTAGGATTCGCGGATTTTTTGGGATTCATAGCTTTTAGATTCGCGGGATTCGCGCTTTTTACGCCAGATTCAGCGATTTGCAAGATAAAATCAACCACACTTCTAACCCCCGCTCCACTCGCGCCATAAGGGTTTATATCCCACTCTTTTTCCACAAATGCGGGTCCTGCAATGTCGATATGTAGCCATTTGTCTTTGTATTCCTCGCGGATAAATTTGCCTAAAAACAATCCAGCCGTAATCGCCCCGCCGTAGCGCGTAGATGAGCAGTTTGAGACATCGGCGTTTTTGGATTCGATTAGTTTCTCTAGGTGGCGGTTAAATGGCAGTGTGGCGCAGAGTTCCCCGCTTTGCAAGGCGACTTTTTCAAAGTCTTTTTTTAAGGCTTCATTATAGCCCAAAATCCCGCTAGTATATTCGCCCAAAGCCACCACACACGCGCCTGTAAGCGTTGCTAAGTCGATGATAATATCTGGCTTCAAATCTTGCGCGAAAGATAGGCAGTCCGCTAACACGAGTCGCCCCTCCGCGTCCGTGTTTTTGACTTCGATACTCACGCCCTCACGGCTTTGCAAAATATCATCTGGACGATACGCGTCCCCGCCGATGGCGTTTTCCACCGCGCCTATGATGCCATAGACTTCGATATTTGGGGCGATTTCCGCAATCGCGCTTAAAATGCCAAGCACCGCGCACCCACCGCCTTTATCAGCTTTCATCGTAGTCATATAATCCGCAGGTTTTAGGCTCAAACCACCTGTATCGTAAGTCAGCCCTTTGCCGACAAGTGCAATTTTTGCCTTTGGATTTTTAGGCTTGTAGGCTAATTGTATTAAGCGCGGTTCATTCACACTCGCCCTTGCTACGGCTAAAAGTGCGTTTGCCTTTTGCTTTTGCAAAAATTTCACATCGCCGATTTCGCACACTATTTTTTTATCTTTCGCCAAATTTGTTGCGATTTTTGCCAAATCTTTGGGAGTGCAGTCGGCGGGAGGAGTATTTACAATCTCACGCACCGCATTCACCGCATTTGCGATGATTTTCGCCTTTTTGATTTCCGCCTTAAAATCGCCCTTGTCAATAATATAGAGATTTTTTAGACTTTGGCTTTTTTTCTCGCTCTTATAGGTGCTAAACTCATATTCGCCAAGCAAAAATCCAAGCATAAGCGCGTAATTTTTATCCGAATCGCCAAAGCCTTGAATCTTAAGCGACTGCGCACCAAAATGCTTTAATTTTCGCGCCAGATTCGCCCCAGCTTCGCGAATCAAATCCACACTAAAATCGCCCACACCCAAATAAAACGCGTTATTTTTTTGCACAAAAATGCTCTGCCCTGCTTTGCACTCGAATCCCTGCAAAGCAAAAATCGCGCTTAAATTTTTATCGATTTTGCTATTTTTATCCACCAAAATCGCTTCAATGTCCGCCTTTGCGTTTGTCGCCACTACTAAATTTATCATATTTTTATCCTTTCTTTGTTTTGATTTTCTTTGTTTGCTAGTTCGGTTTCTAGCTTTGTAAGTCGCTTATCCACGCGCTTTGTTTGCGTTTTGAAATAATAAAGCACACCGCCACAAAATATCACCAAAAATACCACAAATATGTATGGGTGGCTTTTTAGCCAATGTAGTAAATTCAAAATATGTTCGCCAAAAAACCACGCCAAAAGGATTGTAACCGCCGCCCAAACCCACGCGCTGATGAGATTGATGAGTGCGAATTTTAGCGCGTTGTAACGCGTAAGCCCAATGCTTATGGGGATAATCGTCCGCATTCCATACATATATCGCTGTAAAAAGATGATATACCACCCGTGCTTTTGTAGGAGTAAGTGCGCTAGGGCGAGTTTGCGCCGTTGATTTTTGAACTTTTTTTGAATGTAGTCTTTGTTGAATCGCCCGATATAAAAATATATTTGGTCGCCTGCAAATCCGCCAAGCCCCGCGACAAAAATTGCGACAAATACATTTAAATGTCCCGTGTGAGCAGCGATTCCAGCAAAAATTAAGCCTAACTCGCCCTCCAAAATACTCCAGCAAAAAAGTATGAGATAGCCCCAATCTGCGACATAATTATCCCATAATTCGATGATAAACTCTTCCATAAAATCCCTAAATCTCTAACGCGCAAAATACCTTTGTATTCTTTTCTAGCTCTGCCACCGCGTCAAACTCTAACAATCGCAAGATAAAACAAGCCTCAACGCACTCTCCGCCGATAGATTCGATGAGTTTGATTCCCGCTTTTGCCGTGCCACCTGTGGCGATTAAATCATCGATTAGCAACACTTTCGCGCCTTTTTTGTCGCGGAATGCGTCTATGTGAATCTCAACCTCGCTAAAACCATACTCTAGCGCGTATTTTTCAGCGACCGTTGTATAAGGCAGTTTGCCCTTTTTGCGAATCGGCACAAAGCCAATTTTTAAGCGCGAAGCAAGTGCCGCACCAAAGATAAATCCGCGCGATTCGATGCCTACGATAAAATCTAGCCCATAATTTTTATAGCGCGATTCCAAAAACGCCATCAAGTCCTCGAAAACCTCAGCATTATTGATGATAGTCGTAACATCGCGGAATAAAATGCCCGGCTTTGGGAAGTCAGGCACATCTCGAATCGCCCCTTTTAAGCGCGTTTGCAGTGATTTTAAGTCCATATTTTTCCTTTCAAATTTTAATCGCCATTAGGCGCGACTAGAGCAACGCCTCGATTTTTTGCTCTAACTCACGGATTCGCGTTTTATACTTGCCGCACTCGATTTTATACTGCGAATTCCGCGCTTTTAGGGCTTTGATTTCATTTTTCATCGTATTCATTTCCTCTGTCAAAATGTCGTTATTGCCTAAGGCGCGTTGAAGTTGTAGCTGGTGCTTACGAATCAAAATCTCCGCCTCGTGCAAAGTTAGCTTGATTGACGCGGAAGTCTTTTCCTCTTTTTGCGCGATATGCTTGTAAAAAAAGGTTTTCGTAACCATAAAAAGGACAAACAAAATAAACGCCGTAAGTAGAAACCAAGTCGCAATTTGGGTCATTTGCCGAAATCCTGTGATTTTGATAAAAGTGCGATTGTAGCAAAAATATGCTTAGCGAAGATTAAAGATTTGTAAGATTCAGCACCCATAAATATCACTGATATATTCATTTGCTAACTCTCATTTCGTTTATAACTCTATCAAACTCTACAAAAATATCTCCGTCCATATCAATAGAAAATTCTTGTTTGCCAAAGGTAATTTTGGCATTTATACTATCGCATAAAACTTCTTTGTTGTCTATTGTAAAGTGTGATTGTGTGGGACAATTACCATATTGCTCCTCAACACTTATATATTCACTAAGATTTTGGATTTTTTTGTCATAGCAATAAAGATAAAAGCCATAATCTAGCAAGTCTTTTATATTTTTTCTACTTTTTATTGCAGGTAAAAGTTCCACTTTTTTATCCCAAAACCTAATTCTTCTAGTTTTTTGAAATGGTTGTTTATTTTTAACCAAAAATTTAAACAATTCCTTTTGGTGAATCAAAAGTTGCTCCCACCATTTTTTGCTAGAAATATCCGCGCCATCTATAATGTCTTGCAAAATATCAAATAAATTTGTCTTTTTAGATTCTATAATATAATCAAGTAATTTTTTAAAATATAGAATCTCATCTTTATTTCTTTTGCCACTCAAAAGCCAATTCCACGCTTCCCTATCACGAAAAATCTCTCCACAATAATTACCATAAAAATAATTTGTTGCCCAAAAACCATAGTCTCCGATACTTAAAAATGCGCGTTGAAATAAAGGCAAAAAGTCATTTTTTTCTTTATTGTTTTGAATCTCATCTAAAATATTCATTGTTAATTCTGCATATTTGTAAAACTTATCAAAACTTGGATTTTCGCATAAATCACCACAGCTAAAATCAAGCAAGTAATCTACCCAGCCCATTAAAATATGATGATTGCTTGTTTTGTTTAAAATTTCCTCCCATTTATCGCCACCATTGCGACTTTGTAAGATTAGCTTTGCTTTGCGCGATTCTAGAGCATACATATTTGAGTGAAAGCTATGTGTGTGATTTTGTGTCAAAAATTCATAGATATTTTTATATCCCTTTGATAGGGTTTTAAAAAGATTAAAAAACGCGCTTATGTGCTCATCAGGGTTATCTAATCTATGATTTTCTATAAAATGCTTACACACACGCAAATAATCCTCTAGTGCTTTAGCATCAATATTTTTACCTTTGGATTCAGTTACAAAAAATAACACTGCATACAAATAGCATATTTCTATATAGCCAAGCGAATCTCTAGCATTTTTAAATGAATCAAAATCGTTAAATCTTAAAAATCCACTTCTCTTAAATGCTTCGCTGTAATCCTTATATAAATCTATAAGTTTATCAAGTAACATAATATTTTCTAAATCTTGTAAAGGTTTGTAAAACTCATCAATAGCATGATTCGCCGAATCTATCATTGGTTTAATCTCTCCACTTTTTACTTCGCCTTCTAATAGTTTAAAAAATACATTTGCATAGTGCAAAAATACAATCCCCCTCTTATTAAACGCATCAATATTATTTGGAGTAAAAAACATATCCGCCCATTTGTTATCAATATTTGCTAATAGCGTATGATTATCTGCAATTTTAGAATTAGACTCGATATACGCCTTTAGATTTTCGTAATGTGAAAGTTGCTTCCCTCTAGCATTCATTTTGACATAGAGTTCCTCGCCTAAGCTAAATCTACCCATATCAAAAACATAAAAAGTGTGATATTGTCTAAATTCTTAATCAATGTTTCTAAGTCTATTTTGCTATCCATTTTATTATAGATTAAATCAAGCATATTAAGCATTGCTTTGATTGTAGGGTCATTTTTACGATTTTCTTTTACTTCAAATTCACCACCTTTATCAAGTATAGCTTTACTTGGATTTTTGCTTAAATCAAAATCCTTTTTTAGCAATTTTTTACAAAATTTTTTAGAGCTATCTCGCACTGCATAAGAAAACTTTGCTAATTCTTTGGATATAGATTCTAGTTTTTGTACCTTTTTGTAGATATAAAAGTGTAAAAGCCATAAAGTTGTGATTCGTTGCTGTCCATCAAT
>JBNMJF010000041.1:0-9526 GCA_050873665.1 Helicobacteraceae bacterium | reverse complement strand
TTTTTAAACTCCACGCTTTGAAATGGCGTATTTAAGATATGCGAATCCACGCCCAAAGAGCGCAAAATCTCTAACTCTTTTCCCTCTGCAATCCCACGCGATGCGAAAATCGAGTTATCAAAATAGCTCTTTGTGCGCGTGTATTGGCTAAAAAAGAGATTTTTATTGCTCCACTCAAAATCAAAGGCGTAGTTTATCGCCTCGCGCAACTTTATATCGCTAAAAACTTCGCGCTTAGTATTCATAAAAAAGCCTTGCATTCCGCTAGGGAGCGCGTGTTTGAATGCGACTTTTTTAAGGCTTTGATTTTGCAATGCCTTGCCCTCATATCCTATCGCCCACACTTTCGCGCTATTTTCCAAGCGATAATCAAACGCACCGCTTTTAAATGCGAGTAGCGCGACATTTTCGTCCTTGTAATATTCATAAATCACTTCATCAAAGTTAAAAAGCCCGATTCTAGTGGGGTGATTTTGCGCCCAATAGTCTTTCACGCGCTCATAGACGATTTTGCGCCCGACTTCAAAGCTTTTGATTTTATACGCGCCACTGCCTAGCGGGATTAACAGCGGGTCATTAAAATCCTTATCCTTGTAAAAATGCTCAGGCAACACGCTAAGCTGTCCTAAAATCAAAGGCAACTCCCTATTATCGCCACTTTTAAAGCTAAATTTGATTTTATCCGCCCCAATTAGCAAAACCGCGCTCACATCGGCGTAGTATTGCTTGATGAGCGGATTGCCATATTTCATCAGCACTTCAAAGCTAAACTTCACATCGCTGGGCTTCACGCGCACTCCGTCATTAAACCGCGCATTTTTGTTAATTGTAAAAATCACGCAATCTTTTTTCGGGCATAGCGCAATTGATTCGGCAATCAAACCATACTCGCTAAAAGGCTCATCTTTGCTCTGTACCGTGAGCGTATCATAAAGCAGCTCCAAACCCTCCGCCTTTGCGCCTTTAAGGCTAAAATTATTTAGGCTGTCAAATGTCCCTATGGCAGCGGCTTTTATAGTGCCACCTTTGGGCGCATTTGGATTCACATAATCAAAGTGCTTAAGGTTTTTGTATTTAATCTTGCCGTCTATGGAAATGTAGGGCTTTGAATCTTGTGGCGTTGAATCTTTTGAAATGGATTGCGAATCGCCGTGCTGTGCGTTTAGTGCGAGTGTGATAAATAGCGCGATTAGAATTTTCAAAATGCCTTAACCTTTGGGTAATTTTAAAGGTGAAATTATAGCGTAGAATCTAAAAAAGATTTGGCGAATTGTGAGTTTTTGGGCGAATCATAGCATAGATTCGCACTTCGTGCGGATTTTATTTAGATTCGCGCTTTTTATGCAAATCAATAACGATTTCACTCCGTCATACAGCATTCAAAGATGAATTTATGCTCGTTAGGCAAGGCGTTATAGATTTCACGCGCCAAAGTGCGAATCTCCCATAACGCGCTTTTTGCGCTACGAAGTGCCAAAAAGTTCTGCAGACTTCGCGCATTCACACTCCAGCTAAGCTCCGTCTTATAGCACTCAGGCATTGCGTATTTGGCAATGTCATTTGCCTTGCCACTTGCCACCACCAAGCGCAGATTTTCCAGCGCATTCACAAGCGCATTATCCACTTTACTATCGCCCGTTTTAACGATGAATCGCTCGGCGCGTGTGAGATTCGCCTCATTTACAGGCAAAAACGAATCCTCAGCCTTTAGCTCTTTTAGCGTGTAGCGCGATGATTTCACGCTATAAGAGGCAAGGCGATGACGCGCTAACTCCTGCAGACACGCGCGAGAAATGCCCTTAATGTAAAAGTTATAATACAAATGCTCTAGCGTGGAGCTATGCTTAAATTTATTGCCCACGCGCTCAATTAGCGCAATATCCTTTTCACCGCCATTATCGCCCTTTTCAAAGCTCTGCCAACAAGTGCGAATCGCGTTGCTACAAATATTTAGCGGGGTAAAATGCAAAAGTGTGATTTCCATAAAAGTCCTTAATATTGTGTTTATGTCGCTTTTTGCGCCGAATCGTTCGCTTTGCTGATGGATAGCACCATTCCAAGCGCAATACAGCTTGATAAAATCGCGCTTCCGCCGTAGCTTAGGAATGGCACGGCAATGCCTTTGATAGGGATTATGCCTGTTACGCCAAATGCGTTGATGAGAAATGAAAAGCCAAAGCTAACGCACACGCCGATACAAAATAGCGCGTAAATGTGGCTATTTGTGCGATTTGCTATGCGTAAGATTCGTTGCATTATTAGCGCGAAAATTATCACAAAGATTAAAAGTCCCAAAAGTCCCAGCTCCTCGCATAATCCAGCCAAAACTATGTCCGTATGCACTTCGCTTAAAAAGCCTAGCTTTATCGTGCCATCGCCGATTCCCTTGCCAAAAAATCCGCCACTGCTTATGGCTGAAAGCGAATAGTAAATTTGATAAGGTTCTGGCAACGCCTCTATGCGGATATTTTCGGCGATATTTTGTGGCAAAAAGCTAAGCACATAGTCCTGCACACTGCTCCACCACATTTTAACCCGCGCTATGCGATTCGCGCTACTCATCACCGCCACGCTAAAAAGCAAAATCGCACTTAGCACGATTACCCCAAATAGCTTGAAACTGCCACCCGCAAATAAAAGCATTATCCCAAAGATGACAGCCATCAAAACGCTCTGCCCCAAGTCATTTTGCATTACTGCAATAAATGCGATGATGAATCCAAATAGCACTATTATATAAGGCAAAAGCGTGAGAATCTCGCTCCACAGGCTCTCTCTATGCTGTCCTACGAATCGCCTAGAAAAGCTCCACGCCAAAAATGTGATGAATCCAATCTTAAAATACTCGCTAGGCGCGATAGAAAAGCCAAATAGGCGAATCCACCGCTTCGCTCCACCCGCGCTTGTCGCAAGGCTATCGGGTAAAAACTGCATAATTATTAGCAAAAAAATCGAGCCAAAAAGTATGAAAAATCCTAACTGCATTATGAGTTTATCAGCTGGAATCTGCGATAAAATCCACATAATCAAAATGCCAAATCCCACCGCAATCACTTGGCGAATCACAAAATGAAACTCACCATAATCATAATAATCCACCGCATAAACGCCCAGCGAATAGGACAGCACAACGCTAAAACTTAGCAAAAATGAGACTAAATAAAATAATTTCCTATCCACAAAACAGCCTTAAAACCTAAATAAAAATCCGCATTTTACTATTAAATCACTTAATATTTTTGCAAAATTATCACTCAAAGGATTCACGCTTTTTGGCTTTGCTCTTTATACGCTACCGCGCATTCTTTGGCGATTTCACGAATCTGCAAGATATAATCCTGCCTTTGCGTTACGCTAATGGCACCTCTCGCATCTAGCACATTAAAAAAATGCGAACACGCCATCGTGCAATCATACGCTGGAAGCGGGAGATTCGCGCTTAATGCTCTCTTTGCCTCTGCCTTAAACTTATCAAAAAGCAAAAAGAGCATATTAGTATCCGCCACCTCAAAATGATATGTCGAAAACTCCCTCTCACCGCGCTTATGCACATCTGCGTAGGAGACGATTTTGCCATTATTTTCGCTAAAAACTATGTCAAAAACGCTTTGCTTATTTTGGATATACATTGCTAATCTTTCCACGCCGTAGGTGATTTCAATAGGTGTGGGGTGGCACTCTAAACCGCCGACTTGCTGAAAATATGTGAATTGCGTGATTTCCATTCCATCTAGCCACACTTCCCAGCCAAGCCCCCACGCACCGAGTGTGGGCGACTCCCAATTATCCTCGATGAATCGAATGTCGTGTGCCTTTGTGTCGATGCCTAGCACTTCTAGGCTTTTTAGATAAATTTCTTGTATATTTTGTGGGCTTGGTTTGATTAGCACTTGGAATTGATAATAGCTTCCCAAGCGATTTGGATTATCCCCATATCGCCCGTCTGTGGGACGGCGTGAGGGTGCGACATAAGCCACAGCCCAATCGCCCGAATCGAGTGAGCGCAAAAGTGTCGCAGGGTGAAATGTCCCCGCACCCGCTGGAATATCATAGGGTTGCAAAAGCAAACAGCCCTCATTTTTCCAAAAATCTTGTAATTTTAATAAAATATCACTAAAACTAAGCATTCTACATTCTCCTTTTGTTTGATTTTGTTTGATTCGCGCGAGTTGTTTTGGCTTGATTCGCGCGATTCGCGCCACTATCATCTTTTGGCACAAAAATGCCACATTCGCCATTGCCTAGCGATTTTAGCACTTCATAGCCTTTGACTTTATCAAGCACACCGAGTGCCTTGCCATTTGTGGTATATCTATCGTTGCAACCCAAAATGATAGGTTTATTTTGCTCGACATACTTTGTGAATCGCTCATTTATATCTGGCATAAATTGCGCCCTATCATAGAGCTGATAGTAGTAGGGGAATTTATGCGCTAGTGCGACATTTCCACCATAAAAAAGCAGTGGGAAATTTGACGCAACGCTTTCTAACTCGCCATCAAATATAATCGATTTTTGCGGATTTTTCGCCACATATTCGCGCAATTTTGTTAGCGAATCTAACTTACCATCGGCGTAATCATTTTTAACGATGAGATTAGCATAAGGCGAATCTTTTGGCATTCGCGTGTGATTTTGCTTCGTGCGTAAAAGCGTGTTGTAATAATTCCACTTAAACGCCTCGCTATATTGGCGCAATTTTAGGTTGTGAATCGCTAGGAAAATCACTGCGATTGCCAAAAGCGAAGTGATTTTTGCGCCCTTATTGTAGCACGATAGGCGCAGGGCATCGATAAATAGCCAGATTCCCACCATACACTGCACTTTCATTCGCGCGTCCTCTTGTATGGGATAGTTAAAAACAATCGTGGATAGCGTGATTAGCGCGGTGATAAACTTAATGCTGTCCTCATTTAAAATCGCTTGTTTGCTAAAATACAATATTAACAACCGAAACGCAAAATAAATGCATGGGATAAAGACAATCAGCCAATAGCGCATATTTTGCATAATCCGCCCGTGCCAAGTGTCATCATTGCTCGTGTAGTTAAAAATATGCACCGCCATATTTGCAAAGTCCGCAGGATAGCCTTGCATAGGCTGTGCCATAGAGACTAGGGGCAAAAGCGATGAGTATAAAATCTCTAATCCCTCAAAGCCATTGCGTAAAATCACAAAAAGCAAAAACGCCACATTAAAGCATAAAAACGACCCCAAAACCACGCGCAAAATCTCTCTATACGCCCTTTGGCTAATCGCACTCACATTGTATAAAATGATAGGAATCACAAAAAACACAGACAATATCACAAGCCCTTGCTGACGCATATACGGCAGACAAAAGATGATAAATCCAAGTATGATTAGTCGCCACGCTTTTTTGTCCTTGATATACGCACACAAAAAGTAAATCCCCGCTGCAACAAAACTCATAAAGATATGATTAAACCACGGCTGGTCATTGCCCTGAAAGCTAATTAGCATCGTTAGAATCGCAAATTTCGCCCAAAGATTCGGCATTACTAATCGCGCCGTTTTATAAATAAAAACAAGTGCCACGAAAATCCCCACACCGCCTACGCCCACAGCGAGTGTGATTTGGCTAATGCCAAAGATTTTTAAAAAAATCCCCACCACAATGGGGATAAAAACCGAATGTGGCGAGTAAAAATCAATGCCCGGCAATATGCCCTCCGCCACCATTCCGCTTAGGAATGTGAAAAACGCCAAATGGTGGTCGTGGTGCTGTCCTACGCCGTCATCGTATTTCACAAACTGCCCTGAGGCAAAGGAGCTGACAAGCAATAAAAACGCCACAAATGCCCAAAATGCGACTTCAAGTGCAAAATAAAATGCGCGTTTTGCGAGTTGCTTTTTGCTTTGGGCTTTTAGATTATGTGCGAAATCTGCCACATTTGCGCCCAAAACGCTAGGAATCTGTGTGAAAAAAAGTTTAAATTGTTGCAGTGAATCATTTTTTAAATGTTTGGGATTTAGCGAATCTTTTGTGTTTTTTGTCATAATTTTCGCCGAATCTTTTGTCGCTTTTGCCGAATCTTTTGCCATTTCGCCCCGCTATACTTTTAAAATTATCAAATTGCCAAAATCTATAAAAGTCGCAATTTTAGCGAATCATAAGTTTAATCATACTTAAAAATCGCCACAAAATTTTGCGCGAATCTTGGCGAAAAAATTTTGCTATACTTTTAGCGAAAAATTTAGCTTTAAAGGATTTATGATGATTTTAGAATTTGAGGGCAAAAAGCCAGAGATTCACCCTAGTGTGCGGATTTTTGATAATGTCAGCATTATCGGCGATGTGAGTATTGATGAGGATTCAAGCGTGTGGTTTGGAAGTGTCTTACGCGGGGATTTAAACAGCATTAAAATCGGCAAACGCACCAATATACAGGATTTGGCGATTATCCACACTTATCAGCCCGATGATGGCGCGTTTCCTAACGGACTGCCCGTGATTGTGGGAAATGACTGCACGATAGGGCATCGCGTTACGCTCCACGCGTGTAAAATTGGCAATAACTGCCTAATCGGTATGGGTTCGGTAATCCTAGATAACGCTGTGGTGGGCGATGAATGCTATATCACGGCTGGAAGTGTGCTACTAAAAAACAAAAAATATCCGCCAATGTCGCTAATCTCTGGCAATCCCGCCAAAATCGTCCGCCCACTGCAACCCAAAGAAATCGAGGCGATTAAGAAAGAGGCGCAATTTTATTTGGAGCTAAAAGCGCGATATTTGTAACTTTTGGTAGCGTTATGGGCGAATCTGCGGGATTTTGTGGGTTTGTTATATATCCGTATTGTGAGATTTGGGCAACGCCTAAATCGTGGCAATCTAATCCTTTCGTCATTACTTAAGCGAAATGCAGTGTAGCGAAGTATCCAAATCACACGAATCTAAAAAAAATAAAAAGTGTAATGTCCCAAAAGTGAATCAAAGAATAATTATATTGATTCGCCTAAAGTAAGCGATTCACTTACTTTAAGCGAATCTACCCAAAATCAAAAGTTTTTGTTTTCATTTGGCTTTTGCCATTTTGCCGAATCGCTAAATTTTTATAAAACTTTAATGGATTTTTGGTAAAATTGCGCTAATTTCTACTTTAAGGCAAAGATATGAACATTCCTTTTATCAACCTAAACGCCCAATACACAGCCTATAAAAAAGAGATTGATGAGGGCATTGCTAGTGTGCTAAACTCAAGCCAATATATTATGGGCAGTGATACGAATGAATTAGAAAAAGAACTCAGCGCGTTTTGTGGAGCAAAGCACACTCGCGTGGTTTCTAGTGGGACAGATGCGCTTTTGCTTAGTCTAATGGCACTTGATATTACAAGTGGCGATGAAGTCATCACTACGCCATTTACTTTTATCGCTACCGCAGAAGTTGTGTCCCTACTTGGTGCTAAGCCCGTGTTTGTGGATATTGATGAGCGCACTTATAATATAGATGTTACCAAATTAGAATCTGCCATAACGCCACGCACAAAAGCCATAATCCCTGTAAGCCTCTATGGATTATGCGCAGATATGGATAAAATCAACGCCATTGCCAAAGCGCATAATATCGCAGTAATCGAAGATGGCTGTCAAAGTTTTGGAGCGAAATACAAAAATAAATTTTCTTGCAACCTCTCTACCATTGGCACAACGAGCTTTTTCCCATCAAAACCGCTTGGCTGTTATGGAGATGGGGGGGGGTTTTCTGTAATGATATAGAGATTGCTAATAAAATTGGCTCTCTCCTTAATCACGGGCAAACTGCGCGATATGTGCATAAATACATTGGACTAAATGCCAGACTAGATTCGTTGCAATGTGCGATTTTACGCGTAAAGTTAAGGCATTTTACTAAAGAATGCGAAGTGCGACAACAAAAAGCAAATCTCTACGCAAAAGAGTTAAAAAACCTTATCTTACCATTTATCCCGCAGGAGTGTGAAAGCGTGTATGCACAATATTCTGTGCGCCTTAAGCCACAACTCTCTAAAGATGGCGCAAGAGAGCGTGTATGCAAACAACTCGAACAAAAAGGAATCCCAACAGCCGTGCATTATCCAATTCCTCTGCATTTACAGGAATCTTTGCGCTATCTTGGCTATAAAGAGGGAGATTTCCCCATAAGCGAAAAGATAGCAAAGGAAATATTTTCACTCCCCTTTAGCGCATTCCTTTTAGAGCAAGAGCAAAACTATATTATAGAATCACTCAACGCCATTACAGATTCTCTAAAATAACCCTAAAACAAGGCAAATAATGGAAAATAAAATCGTGCGAATCGGGCTTTTAGGCATTGGCAAAATGGGGCAAAACCACCTAAGAAATCTTAATATGTTAAAAAATGTCGAGGTGAGTTTTATTTATGATGTCAATAAAGAATTGTTAGAAAAAACAGCCAAAGAATTTTCCCTAAGGGCTTTAGAAAATGAAAGCGAACTTGAAAACGCGCTAAGCACAAGCGATGGCGTTATTATCGTTACACCGACATTTACCCACTTTGATTACATACAAAAAGTCGCCAATCACACGAAAAATATTTTTGTCGAAAAACCCCTAACCGACACACTGCAAACTACACAAATAATCGTAGAAATAGCAAAACAAAAAAAATCTCAACATTCAAGTAGGCTTTATTGAGCGATACAACCCTGCCATTAACGCGCTTAAAAAACTCCTTAAAAATTCTGCTCGAATCTTTAACATTGATTTTACCCGCACAAATAAGATGAGCAACCGCATAACTGATGTCGATGTGGTAATGGATTTGATGATACACGATATTGATTTGAGTTTGCTTTTTAACGGCGAGGTTAAGGAAATTTATGCGCACGGCGTGGTAATAAATGGAATCATTGAATACGCACGAGCAAATTTGACACATAAAAATGGCTCTTTTAGCACCATAACCGCCTCACGCGTAACAGAAAAACGCATTCGCCAAATCAGCGTAACTTGCGAGGATATGTATGTAGATTGCAATCTTTTAAGCAAAGAAGTGCTTGTCAATAAACAAACCCTAGAGCAACATTTGCATAATATTTCTATCTCTTCGCGTCAAGAATCTATCGAAGTCCTCGCACAAGAAGCATTGCTTTTAGAATTGCTTGATTTTAGTGAAATAGCTAAAGGCAAAAGCCCAAAAGTAAGCCCAGCAAATGAAATAGATGGAAAAAATGCAATGCTTATAGCAGATGAGATTCAAAAACGCATTCACAAAAGAAAGTGATTTTTGAAAAATAGCTTTAAATTTGTGGGCGAATCTATGAAATTATGGGCGAATCAAGGGCGAAACTGCAATATTTCGTCATTGCGAGGGCGACAGCACGAAGCAATCCAAACAAAAACTAAAAATAAAACTCACTCGTCATACTGAGCGTAGCGAAGTATCCAAAGCACACGAATCTAAATTATAGGCGAATCAATGCCCCAAAAGCGAAACAAAATAGCATCGCTTGGTTGATTAGGTTTGTGGTGGTTAGGGAGGATTCTACTTTTTGCGAAA
>JBNMJF010000040.1:0-9531 GCA_050873665.1 Helicobacteraceae bacterium | reverse complement strand
CGAACCCGGAACGCAATTAACGCTTAGAACCTTCCACGTTGGCGGGACAGCATCAAGAGCGCAAGAGGAGCGACAAGTCGTGGCGGAAAAAGAGGGATTCATTCGCTTTTATAACATTAAAACCTATAAAAACAAACAAGGTAAAAATATCATCGCAAACCGCCGAAACGCTGCGATTTTGCTTATTGAGCCAAAAGTCAAAGCACCATTTGATGGCGTGGTAAAAGTCGAAAATATCCACGATGAGACGGTCGTAAGCATTGTGGGTAAAAAAGAGACCGTGCGCTATGCAGTGCGAAAAAGCGATGTGGCAAAGCCCAATGAATTAGCTGGAGTTAGCGGTAAAATCGAGGGCAAATTATTCATCGCACACGGCAATGGCTATAATATCAAAAAAGATGGAAGCATTATTGAGATTATCAAAGATGGGTGGAATATCCCACACCGAATCCCTTATGCAAGTGAGCTAAATGTCGAGGACAACGCGCCAATCGCGCAGGTTATCACTGCCAAAGAAAAAGGCATTGTGAAAATCTACAAATTAGTCGGCAACACGCTAGAGCGCATTAGAGATGTGAAAAAAGGATTCAAAGTAACTGAAAAAGGGATTTTTGCCATAATCGCCGATGAAAACGACAGAGAAGCGACACGGCATTATTTGGCGCGTGGCTCGATTTTGCAAATCGATGATAGCGCGAATATTGAGATAGGCACGATTATCGCTAAGCCCGAATCGCCCGAGCAAAAAGTCATCGCGCAATGGGACCCTTACACTACGCCTGTAATCTCTGAGATTGACGGCGTTGTGCGATTCGAGGATATTGTCGCAGGGCTAACCGTTACTGAGCAAATTGATGAAATCACAGGGCAAAGCAATTTAGTGGTAAATGAATACTTGCCACAAGGCTCAAAACCCGCCATTATCATCACAAATAAAAATGGCGAATCCAAACGCTACCCAATCGACCCTAAAACTTCGATTGTCGCAGCGGAGGGTGCAAATGTATTTACGGCGGATATTATCGCTCGTGCGCCAAAGGCGATTGCGAAATCAAAAGACATTACGGGCGGTTTGCCTAGAGTGTCCGAGCTATTTGAAGCTAGAAAGCCCAAAGACCCCGCTGTTTTGGCAGAGATTGACGGAAGCATTAGCTTTGGTAAGCCCGTGCGTGGCAAAGAAAAGCTAATCATTACTTCGCAAGACGGCAGAGTTGCGGAATATTTGATTGATAAAAATAAACAAATCCTTGTGCATGAGGGCGAGTTCGTGCATTCGGGCGAAAGCATTACGGACGGCATTGTTTCAAGCCACGATATTTTGAAAATTTTGGGCGAGAAAGAATTGCATAAATATATCGTTAGTGAAGTTCAGCAAGTTTATCGCAGACAGGGCGTAACCATTGCCGATAAGCATATCGAAATCATCGTCTCTCAAATGCTCCGCCAAGTGCGAATCATCGATAGTGGCGATACGCGATTCATCGAGGGCGATATTGTTAGCAAACGCGCATTTAGGGAGGAAAATGAAAGTAAGATTCGGCTCGGTGGCGAACCAGCCATTGCTGAGCCGATTTTGCTAGGAATCACTCGTGCAGCGATTGCAAGTGATAGTATCATCTCTGCGGCGTCTTTCCAAGAGACTACCAAAGTCCTTACAGAGGCGAGTATCGCAGCAAAAATCGATACGCTCAAAGACTTAAAAGAAAATGTCGTTTTGGGTAGAATGATTCCTGTCGGCACGGGGATTTACAAGGATAAAGCCTTTAAAGTCAAAGGCGTTGAATCGCAAGATTCATAGCGTTTGTTTTAAGGCAATGGTGGCGGTAGCAAGTGGCGCGAGATTCAGATTCGGCTTTGAATCTTGGCGCGTGTAGAATGGATTTTTTATAAAAATTTGCTTAAATTAAGCAAAATAAAAGATTAGATTCTATACAATTCGAGTTTTTTTAAAGGCAAATTTAAATTTTAAGAGAGGAACATAAATGCCAACTATCAACCAACTCATACGAAATGAGCGCAAAAGTTTAACCAAAAAGTCCAAATCACCAGCGTTGATGGACTGCCCACAAAGACGGGGCGTTTGCACGAGAGTTTATACCACTACACCAAAAAAGCCAAACTCTGCGTTGCGTAAAGTCGCTAAAGTCAAGCTAACAAGCAAGATTGAAGTCATTAGCTATATCCCCGGGGAGGGACATAACTTGCAAGAACACTCTATCGTGCTAGTGCGCGGTGGTAGGGTTAAGGACTTACCGGGCGTTAAATATCACATTATCCGCGGTGCGCTAGATACCGCTGGTGTGGCGAAACGAAGCGTATCGCGCTCTAAATATGGTGCGAAAAAAGCCAAAGCAGAAGCTAAAAAATAACATAAGGATTTGAAAAATGAGAAGACGAAGAGCCACAAAAAGGGAAGTTTTAGGCGACCCGGTTTACAATGACAAAGTCGTAACGAAATTCATCAACAAAATGATGTTAGATGGCAAAAAAAGCGTAGTTGAAAAAATAATGTATGCCGCGCTAAACAAAATCGAGGAAAAGACTAATGAAAAAGGTATTGAGGTTTTTCAAAAAGCATTGGAAAATGTCAAGCCTTTGGTGGAAGTGCGTTCGCGCCGTGTGGGTGGGGCGACTTATCAAGTGCCTGTCGAAGTGCGCGTAGAGCGACAGCAATCGCTCTCAATCCGCTGGATACTCGAATCCACACGCAAACGCAATGAACGCACGATGATTGATAGACTTGCAAATGAGCTAATTGACGCGGCAAACGAAAAGGGCAGTGCGTTTAAGAAAAAAGAAGAAGTGCATAAAATGGCGGAGGCAAACAAAGCCTTTGCGCATTATCGCTGGTAAAATTTAAAATCGGGAGAGGAAAATGGCTAGAAAAACTCCATTAAATATGTTGCGAAATATCGGTATTGCAGCGCATATCGATGCGGGGAAAACCACGACAAGTGAGCGAATCTTATTTTACACAGGCGTTAGCCACAAAATCGGCGAAGTCCATGACGGCGCAGCGACAATGGACTGGATGGAGCAAGAAAAAGAGCGTGGCATCACAATCACTTCGGCGGCTACGACTTGCTTTTGGAAAAACTATCAAATCAACCTAATCGACACGCCCGGACACGTGGATTTCACCATTGAAGTTGAGCGCTCTATGCGTGTGTTAGATGGCGCAGTGGCGGTGTTTTGCTCAGTAGGCGGAGTGCAACCACAAAGCGAAACCGTGTGGCGACAAGCAAATAAATACGGCGTTCCACGCCTTGTTTTTGTAAATAAAATGGATAGAATCGGCGCGAATTTTTATAGTGTCGAATCCCAAATCAAAGAGCGACTAAAATCCAATCCCGTGCCTATCGCATTGCCTATCGGCGTGGAGGATAATTTTAAGGGAATCGTTGATTTGGTGGAAATGAAAGGCTATATTTGGAATGATGAAACTATGGGCGCGAAATACGACATAGTGGAAATCCCCGATGATATGAAAGAAATCAGCGCGAAATACCGCGAAAAACTCATTGAATCCGCCGCCGAGCAAGATGAAGTGCTAATGGAAAAATACCTAAATGGCGAGGAATTAAGCAAAGATGAGATTAAAAAAGGCATAAAAATCGGTTGCCATTCTATGGCGATTATCCCTATGCTATGCGGTTCTAGCTTTAAAAACAAAGGCGTTCAAACCTTGCTTGACGCAGTAATCGACTATCTACCCGCGCCCACAGAAGTGGCAGACATTAAGGGTATTGATGCTAAAACTGATAGCGAAATTCAAGTCAAATCTAGCGATGAAGGCGAGTTTGCGGGATTAGCGTTTAAGATTATGACTGACCCATTTGTGGGACAGCTTACTTTCGTGCGCGTGTATCGTGGCTCGATTGAAAGCGGTAGCTATGTTTATAACTCCACCAAAAACACCAAAGAGCGCGTGGGACGCCTACTAAAAATGCACTCTAACAAAAGAGAGGACATTAAAGAAATCTATGCGGGTGAGATTTGCGCGTTTGTGGGGCTAAAAGATACGCTTACAGGCGATACGCTTTGCACGGAAAAAAATCCTGTGATTTTAGAGCGAATGGAATTCCCAGAGCCTGTGATTTCTATCGCCGTTGAGCCAAAGACAAAAGCCGACCAAGAGAAAATGTCTTTGGCACTCGCAAAACTCGCTGAGGAAGACCCAAGTTTCCGCGTAAAAACCGATGAGGAGACAGGGCAGACTATTATCTCTGGTATGGGCGAATTGCACCTTGAAATCATCGTAGATAGAATGAAACGCGAATTTAAAGTCGAGGCGGAAGTAGGCGCACCACAAGTGGCATTTAGAGAAACGATTCGCGCCACCGTTACCCAAGAGTGCAAATACGCTAAGCAAACGGGCGGACGCGGACAATACGGACATGTTCATATCAAGCTCGAGCCAAAAGAGGCAGGAAGTGGCTATGAATTTATCAATGAAATTAGTGGCGGTGTGATTCCCAAAGAATACATTCCAGCGGTTGATAAAGGGATTCAAGAGGCTATGCAAAGCGGTATTTTGGCGGGTTATCCTGTGGTGGATTGCAAAGTTACGCTTTATGATGGTAGCTACCACGATGTGGATTCGAGCGAAATGGCGTTTAAAATCGCGGGTTCTATGGCGTTCAAAGATGCGTGTCGCAAGGCTACACCCGTGCTTTTAGAGCCGATTGCAAAAGTGGAAGTCGAAGTGCCTGAGGAATATATGGGCGATGTTATCGGCGATTTGAATCGTAGGCGTGGGCAAATCAACTCTATGGACGATAGAATGGGCTTAAAAATCGTAAATGCCTTTGTGCCTTTGGCTGAGATGTTTGGCTATTCGACAGATTTGCGCTCCGCTACGCAGGGTAGGGCGACTTATAGTATGGAGTTTGACCACTATGGCGAAGTTCCTACTAATATCGCCAAAGAAATTATCGAAAAACGACAATCCTAAATCCCTTGTAGGCGCGAGATTCTAAGCCGTGATTTCCTTAATATCTTGGAATGTCAATGGGCTTCGCGCTTGTATGAATAAGGGCTTTATGGATTTTTTTAGCTCTACAAACGCAGATATTTTTTGTATCCAAGAAACCAAAATGCAACCCACTCAGGCGGATTTTTCTTTTCCAAACCACAACGCCTTTTGGAATAGCGCGGAGAAAAAGGGCTATTCAGGCACTTTGATTTTGGTAAAAAAAGATTTTTGCCAAAAGCCACTTAGCCAATCTTATGGCATCGGCATCGAATCACACGATAACGAAGGGCGCGTGATTACGCTAGAATTTCCGCAGTTTTTTTTAGTCAATGTCTATACGCCAAATTCGCAGCGGGAGCTTACGCGCTTAGATTATCGAATGCTTTGGGAGGACGATTTCCGTGCATTTCTTAAAAACCTTGAATCTACAAAGCCTGTGGTGGTTTGTGGCGATTTAAATGTTGCGCACAAAGAGATTGACTTAAAAAATCCCAAGCAAAATACCAAAAACGCTGGATTCACCATTGAGGAGCGGACAAAATTTAGTGCGCTTTTAGATTCGGGCTTTATTGATTCGTATCGCCATTTTTACCCAGATAAAGCGGACGCCTACACTTGGTGGTCGTATATGGCAAATGCTAGGGCGAAAAATATCGGTTGGCGGATTGATTACTTTTTGCTATCCACCGCGCTTACGCCAAATCTAAAAAGCGCGGAAATTTATAGTGAGATTTTAGGTAGCGACCACTGCCCTGTGGGAATTTCGCTAGATTTTTAGCAAATGCAAACGCTATCTATAATTGATACTTTTGGCTACTTTTTTCGCAATTTCTACGCACTGCCAAAGCTAACTAGCAAAGACGGCTTTCCCACAGGCGTTTTGCTAGGCTTTGTCAATCTTATCAATCAGCTCTACAACGATGAATCCACGCACATAATTTTCGCGCTAGAAGGGCAGGGCGAAAAATGGCGCAAGAGTTTTTATCCCGCATACAAGGCGAATCGCAAGGAGGCGGATAAGGATTTAATTGCCCAAATCGAAGTGGCGATTGCGTGGATAGCGCAGATGAATCTATCCCATATCGCCATTGACGGCTTTGAGGCAGATGATGCGATTGCCACGCTTAGCCGTTTAGCAAAAGATTCGCATTTGGCGGTTCGCATTGTGAGCGTGGATAAGGATTTGTATCAGTTGATTGACAGCAACACGCACATTTTTGACCCCACCAAAAAGCGCGAGATTCACGAGGCGGAGTGCTTTGAGAAGTTTGGCGTTTATCCGCGTCAATTTGTGGATTATCAAAGTTTGGTGGGCGATAGTAGCGATAATATCGCTGGAGTGAGCGGGATTGGCGCAAAAAGTGCGCAAAACTTAATCGCAGAATTTGATAGCCTTGATAATCTCTATGCGAATTTGTCCCAAATCGCGCCCAAAATGGCAGATAAAATCAGCGCAGGAAAGGACAGCGCGTATCTTAGCCAAAAGCTCGTGCGTTTGCGCGATGATTTATTGAATAATTTTGCTTTTGATTTATGCCTTAAACCCACGCAAAATCCGCTATTTTTGATTGAAGGCGAGTTAGAAAAATATAATATAAATATTCTCTCAAAACTCCGCAAAGGCGCAGAATCCAAAAAAACCGCGCGAGATTCAACCACGAATCTTACGAAACCCGCGCTAGATTCGGCGAATCTTAAAAATCCTACGAATCTTATGCAAGATTCAAAGCTAGATTCGGCACAAGATTTACGCGAATCTAGCGATTTGGCGGATTCAAACAACTCCATTGAATCTCGCCTAAAATCATCACAAAAAATTAGCATTTTGGATTCAAGCGAACTTTTTAAGATTATTGATTCAATCCCCGCTGATTCGCCTGTGGCGTTTGATACGGAGACAGATTCGCTTGATTCAAATAATGCTAATATCGTGGGATTTTCCTTTGCATTTGAGCTAAAGCGCGGATTTTATGTGCCTTTGCGCCACAGCTATTTGGGTGCGACTAGCCAAATCTCGCATAGTGACGCAAAAACCGCGTTGCAAAAACTTTTCACGCGCGAAATCATCGCGCACAACGCAAAATTTGACATTAAAATTATTTGGCCTAATTTTGGGCTGGATATTCCGCGCATTGTGGATACGATGATTTTGGCGTGGCTAGATTCAAGCGATGAGCCTTGTGGGCTTGATATTAGTGCGAAAACACGCCTAAATTACACGACTATCAAGTTTGATGAAGTCGTGCCAAAAAAGGCGACATTTGATAGTGTGCCAATCGAAAAAGCCACTCATTACGCCGCAGAGGACGCACTTTGTAGCCTTGCGCTGTTTGAATATTTTAGCGCGAATCTATCGCCACAAATCTTTGAAATCGCAAAGCGCATTGAATTCCCCATTATTAAGATTTTGGCAAAAATGGAGAGTGCGGGAATTAGCATTGACACGGAGTTTTTTGGTGTTTTGCAAGGTGAGCTAAATGAAAAAATAAAGCATCTAAGCAAGGATATTTTTACCCTTTGTGGCGCGGAATTTAATCTAAACTCGCCCAAACAATTAAGCGATATTTTGTATGAGAAACTTGGGCTAAAAAAGGGCAGGGCGTTGAAAAATAGCGCGTTTAGCACCGATGAAAAGACGCTTGAATCCCTGCGCGATTCACACGCAGTTATTGCGCCAATCATCGAGTATAGGGAGCTTAGCAAGTTGCTAGGCACTTATGTTGTGCCGTTTCTTAGTCTAAATAAAAATCGCAAGATTTACACTTCATTTATCCAAACAGGCACAAGCACAGGGCGACTTGCCTCCAAAAATCCAAACCTCCAAAATATCCCCGTGCGTAGCGACATAGGGCGCAAGATTCGCAAAGGATTTGTCGCAAAAGAGGGCTTTAGCTTTATTTCGGCGGATTATTCGCAGATTGAATTGCGACTTTTGGCGCATTTTTCGGGCGATTCATCACTTGTTGGTGCATTTCAAAGTGGCAAGGATATTCATTTAGAAACGGCAATCAAACTCTTTGGCGATGGGGGCAGTGCAAAGCGCAATATCGCTAAAAGCATTAACTTTGGGCTGATTTATGGTATGGGTGCGCGAAAACTCGCCCAGAGCCTTAAAATCGCGCAAAGCGAGGCGAAGTCATATATCGATAGCTATTTTATGAATTTCCCCACGATAAAGGACTTTTTGGCGCAAAAAGAGAGCGAGATTTTGGAGCGTGGCTATGCGGAGAGTTTGCTAGGGCATAGGCGCAAATTTAATTTTAATCGCGTGGCGGAGTATGAAAGGGCGGCGTTTTTGCGTGAGGGTATAAATGCGATTTTTCAAGGCAGTGCGGCGGATTTAATCAAACTAGCGATGATTGAATGCGATAGATTTTTTAGCGATTCGTTTAAAAATGGCGAAATGAAAAATGAGGTCGCGTTGCTGTTGCAAATTCACGCTGAGCTGATTTTTGAAGTGAGAGATGATTTGGCGCAAGGCGTGGCAGATAAAATCAAAGCGATTATGAATGGAATCTACACGCTAAAAGTGCCTTTGGAGTGCGGAATCGCCATAGCCAAAAATTGGGCAGAGTTGAAATAAATCCGCACGAAGTGCGAATCCACGCAAAAGTTTTTGCTACTTTTGGCTTTTGCCAAAAGTAGAATCTCTCTAGTCCCTCAATTTTACTTCCCCTGTGTGCGAATCTACCAGCACTACGGCGTCATATACTTGTGAAATATCATCATAAGATAACTCGCAAAAATCCTTTCCGTAGCGATTTGGCATTACCACGATTTTGCGCGGATTATCGATTAAATAACTCGCCCACCAGCTAAAAGATGAGTTTGCGGTGATTGCATTTTGGCAGGAGCGCATTAGCTCCATTTCCTGCACCGCACTATCCTCGCCATTATTTGCCACAAATTCAAATTCCACGCCCTCTTTGCACGAATCGCTTAACATATTTAAAAAATTTCTCTCGCACCACGCCATATCATTGCTAAAGATAAAAATATGTGGCTTTGTGAGTTTGGATTTGATAAGGCGAATCGCACCCTCATAATACTTGCCCTCGCAGAGATTCACAAAATCCGTATTTAGAAAATCACCCCGCCGAATATGTAAAAATACCGAATCTTTTGTGTCTAAAATACGCGCTGTTAGATTCGCGTTTGTGGGGGAGAGTGGAGTTTGTAGGCTAAATTCCGCACGAATCGTAGTTTCTAAATATTTGACAGACGCAAGGCTTATGGATTTTTAATTGTAATTTTGTCATTTTTGCCCCTTTGATTCGTTAAAATAAAAGGGCGATTATAGCATAAAATTTGCATTTTACTCGTTCATTTCTTAGCGAATCTATGCTAAAATTGCGCGGTTTTTTAGGCGCACAAGCGAAGCGCAAAAATTCGTGTAAAAATACGCACACAATTCGTGCAAAATTTTTGCCAAATTGCGCCCAATAATCGCGCCACATTTTAAAGAAAGTTCAAAATAGAAGGACATTATGCTTTTTAGATTCGTAGGCTTTGTTTATGTCGAATTTATCGCACTCATCTGCCTCTCGCTCCAGCTT
>JBNMJF010000039.1:0-9583 GCA_050873665.1 Helicobacteraceae bacterium | reverse complement strand
TTTTGCTTATCTGTCAAAAGCGCGTAGCAAAGTTTATCAATGCTCTTTTTATCTAACACGGGGAGATTTAGCTTGACTAAAACCCCATCGATGCGAATCTGTGGCTCACTTCGCGCCACCAAGTGTAAATCACTCGCATTAGGCTTAAAAGTCGTCCGCAATAGCGTGGCTATGTCGTATCCTAATTCTACTTCTTCCATTTTTTACTCCAGTGTTAAGGTTTAATAATTTGGCGTTTGGTTACGCGCAAGGTTTGATTCGTGGTGGGATTTGTAACGCTCCCTGCAATGTCTAAAATAAAGGCGTTTTTGGTTTCCTCTTTAAAGCACCTGCCTTGCCCAGTATTTTCATCGCAAGTCCCATCAAATATTTGCTGATAGACGCTCGTATCGTATTTATTGTAATTATCAAGTGGCGTCATTTTGTATTTGAAACTATACTCGTTATTCGCGCCATAAGCGATATATTTCTCTATGGGAGCGGTTACATTTGCCCTTATATTACCAGCAGGATTATTATCGCCCAAATCACAAGGTTTAACGCCTTCATTACACACGAATCCATTGCGCTGAACATACAAAATCGCCAATTCAGTCGTGGAATTTAGGTATAAATCTAATTGTATGGCGATATATTCGTTTGTTGTGGTGTTTAGCGTTTGTGTGCTAAAGCGAATCGCCAAAACGCCGAGTGTGGCGACTAGGATTGTGATGATTATCGCAAACATCATACCAAAACCACCGCGTTTGTCTCTTGCGCGTATTTGCGGGATTCTGCGTGCTTGACTGCTCAATGAACTATTTGTTCTATTTTCGCAGTCTCGCACTTGAAAACCCACAAATCCATCGCAAGATACTTCCGCGCACTCACTTATTGTGTTAATTGTGCGATTCATAGAATCTATATCACTTATCTTTCTCATTGCATTATTATCCCCTCTTTGCAAAATTCCTCCATTATGCTTTTGACAACTCCCGCTTCAAAGCAGATTCGCAGACGAATCAAACTCGAGCTAGATTCCGTCCAAAAGTGGAGATTTGAGACTTTTTTGGCGATTATGGTATGCACTCTCCTTCCCTCATCATTGTTGTTTGTCGTGCCTAATGGTATCCTTGAGATTACCAAATCGCCCTTTTCAAAATTCCCGCTTTTGGCGTCATATAGCGTTATGTAGCTTGGATTTTCATTGACAAGCACGGCGACTTCTCCTATTTGCGATGGGCTATTTAGAAAGGTTACCAAAGCTGTGCCGTCATTATTGCGCCAAACGCCTTGTATTTTAAAAAGTGCGGTTCTTGCGGACGGCGTTACATAATATTTATTTTCCACGACAAAATTCGAGCCTGCATTGATAAATGGAAAATAAATAGCGTGTCCATCTTTTCTATAACTATTTAGTTCGCTTTTCGTTTGCGTTACAATTATATTTTTGCCCGTCCCCGTGTTGTTTTGAATGCCTGAGAGTTTTAGATTTATAAATCCATCAAAATACGGCACATTATTGCCGTTATTATCGTAAATGCCGTTAATATTATCCATATCTTTTTCTATGAAATATAAGCGATTATTTGGGCTTATTTTGCCATTTGTATGCGTGGATACTTCCGCGATAGACTTAGTTTTCTCAAGCGCAATCGAATCCCACACAGAATTTTGCAGATAATTTGATATTTGGCGAATCGCAGATGCCGAATCCATCTCAATTTTGGCGAATTCTTTTTGCAGGGCGTAGTTTTGCAAAATCTGCACGATTGCTTTGCTACCTGCGGTGGCGACTAAGCCTGTAACGACTATGACGAAAACTATTTCAATCATAGTAAAAGATTTTCTTGCGTTTGTCTTTTGGTGGCTTTCGCGGGAGTTTGCCACTCGCTTCGTCAATAGACAATTAGTCTTATTTCCTTGCTCGTGGCTACACTACCCACGAAATCCACTCAAAATACTTCCGCAAGAGTTGCTTTGTGATTCATCTATATATAAAAAATTTTTTCTCATATCGCACCTCCACTATGGATTTCGTATATTATTTTCCACATTATCTTTGACTAGCGGAATGTCATTGCCAATATTTGCCGCGTAGTATGTGAAAACAGCCTCTCCTTCGTTGCCGTCATCATCTGTAACCGCCACGCCATCGACTAATCGCACCAAAGTGATTTTTATCTCTTTGACATCATCAAATGCGCCTCTTGAGTTTTTTATAGTATCTGGGTTAGTCGCATTGTTGATACCATTGGCAAAATCCACGCTGACATAGCGAACCTCCACATTTAGCCTAAAAACCTCCGCCCCATCGTTTGATACTGTCGTAGTGTAGCCATCAAAGCTATTGATTGAATCCAAACTGCTACCGCCCATTCCACTAGCTGACTTATTCGTAGGGTCGCACATACGGCGTTTATTGCCAAGCGAAAGCCCTGTTTTGGCTAAAACACGACTATGCGCTGGGTCTTGCGCGTTAGGATTCGTAACCACATTGCAATCTGTCGCCGTATTGCCCGTATTTAAAATATAATATTCGCCTGAATTCACAAAATCCGCGACATTATTTGCGTCCCACGGCTTGGATTTGATTGTCTCCATAAGCGTTAGTGCGTTGTAATAGCCGATGACATTTTGCGCTGTCAATGTGTTTAGGTTGCTTTGGCGCACGATTAGGGGAATGCTAAGAATTACTAGCCCTACGATGACAATAGAAAAAATCAATTCTATCATTGTGAATCCCGCGCGTAACGCCGAATCTATCGCTATTTTTCGCATTTTTAGATTCCTCCCTTTTAGATTCGTAAATAAAAGATAAATAGAATCTTACTACAAATTCTTAAAAATAATCATAGAAAATCGCAGATTTTTTGAATAATTTGAATTTTCTATGTGATTTTGTGTAAAATTCGCGCTTTATTCATTGCGATTCGTTCGCAAATAGCATTGAAAATTTTTGGTATTTTTATAAATGCAAATATATAATAGCCGATTTGATAGAATCGAAATTTTTTATAAAGCCTTTGGGCGTTAGATTTTTAAGGACAAATGATGAAAAAGTTTGATTTAAAGGGTTTTTTAAGCAAGTTTAAAACAAAAGATTTAAACCTAAAAAGCCTAAACTTGCAGGATTTACAAAAAAATGTAACCAAAACCCTTGCAGGCAAGATAAACGCAAAGCAAAAAAACGCGAATCTTGTGTATTACAATCCTGATTCAAAGATTTTCTTAACTTCAAGTGGCGGGAAAGTCATACAATACACAAAGGGCGCGAATTCTAGCCTTAGAGTCGTCTCACTAATCAATTTTGACACGCTACTAAAAACCAATGTCGAAGTCCCGCGCACGACTGAGGATATGGATATTGAGGACTTTGTCATTGAGACAGCCTACAAACAGCTAAATATCGCCGCAGACGCCGACTATCAAGTGTCCTATTCGCGCGTTGAAGCGAGTTTTGACGCAGACCATTGGAACTACGATGTTTATGCTATTGAAACCAAAAATTTGGAAAATATCTATGATGATTTGGTGGCAAAAACGACATTTATCGATGTCATCACAACTACGGCATTTTTGCCCCTTGCGCTTTACAAAAAGGGCAAATTAGATGTCATTGATAATCATATCTTTGTATTTATCGGCGAGGATAGCGGGGTTTTTGCCTTTTATAGCAAGGGAGAGCCTGTTTATATCAAAACGCTAAATTCCAATATGCACCGATTGCGCGTGGAGTTTAACCAAGAGACTTCGCTAGAGCTAAGCGTAAGTGAGTTTGAAAATTTCATATCGGGCAATGCAGCGGAGGCAGCGGACTACAAAGCGTCTATTGATTCAATGTTAGATAAAATCAGCCGTGATATTGAGGAAAATATCCTTTATATCAAACGCGCATACCAAGATTTAGACCCTACTTCGTTTTATTTTGGAATGAGTGCGAAATATAGCGATGAGTTTTTGCCGTTTTTTAGGGATACATTTTTGATTGATACGCGTCCGTTTAATCAACTAGCATTCGCAAAGGCGGACAGAGGCGCAGATGCCATAGCCGATATTGCGATGCACTATATGGATTTGTATGTAAGCAATATGAATCTAAGATTGCCAAACTTCTCTTACGCAAAGCGTCCAAAACCGCTAAGCCAAAGGGAATCTGGGCAGTTTGTGCTAATAGTGGCGGCTTGTTTTGTGCTAAGTTTGGTGAATCCTATTTACAATGTCGTCCTAAGCGGATTTTATAATTTCCGCGCAGGAATGCTACAAAGCGAACACGATAATGTCGTATTTCCCAAAGCAGAGGATTATCGCAATAAAGAAAAAAGTATGAAAGCCCAAATAGAGAGTTTGCAACAAACTCAGGCGAATCTTAATCAAACCATCGCGAATCTTCGTGGCGATATGAGCGATATTCACACTTGGCAAGTGGGCTATATCCAAAAGACTAAGGTTGTTGATGATATTCTAAAAGTCGCCAAAAATAGCAAAGTAAGCATTGTGAAATACACAGCTACGGCAAATAACAATCAAAGCCTAATGGTTACACTGCATCTTTTTGCCAAAACGCAACAGGATATTTCGGATTTCATTAGGAATCTAAACGCGCAAAAAACCTACAAAAGCGTAACAACTGAGAAAATCGAAAAATTTGGCGTGGAGGTTATCGAAACTACGGCAAATACTAAAAGTAGTGCAAATAAAAATACCGCGACAAACGCGCAATCATCAAATAATGCGACAGATTTGATAGACCCAGCATATAGTTTTAATAATAATGCGGATTTGGAAAGTCGCGTAGCAGGATATTTAAACTCAATAGTGAAGGTGGTAGTGCGATGAATCAACTACAAACACAATTTTACGAACAGCTAGATAAATTAGATAGCTATTTGGTTGATAAAAGCCAAAGCGAACGCGCATTATTTGGCTTTATCTGTGGCGTGGGAATCATTGCGGTAATGTATTTTGCTGTGTATGACCTTGTGGCTAGTTACAGATATGAATATCAAGGTATGCACGATAATATAAACGCGCAAATCACCAAAGAGAGAGATTATATTAGCTCAATGGATAATGGCGGATTTTTAAGCTTAGAGCAACAAATCGGCAATCTAAATGACGGAATCTCGCAATCACAACATACCATTAAACGCCTAAACGCGCTATTAAATGATGTCTTTGATAGCAGTAAGGATTGGTTTTTGACATTTGATGAGGCGAGTAAAAAGGCGATTGATTTGGGGCTTGTCGTAAATGGCACGGACATTGAGCTAGGCGATACTACGAGTTTGGGCGGTATGAAGCATAGCACTTTTGTGCTATTTGGCTATGGCAGATATAATAAAATCTTAGAATATATCGATTGGTTAGAGACTTTTGGGCAATTTGTGTCGCTTGATAATATTATCATTGAAAGCAAGGATAATCGCCTAAATTTTAGCATTTTGATTCGCAACTTTAGAGGAGGTGTGTAATGAAGGCTTTAATAGTGGCGTTATTTGTAAGTGGGCTATTTGCCGCTAATTTGGATATTAGCGATAGCATTGCGCCATCGCAAGATAATGCGAATCCTAGCGCGAATCAAGGCGCGAATCAGGCGAATCAACCCCAAAATAATGCGAATCCACCCGCAAATCAAGGCGCGAATCCAAATAGCACGAATCAATCAAATCAAAACGCAAATGCCATAAATCCAAATCCAAATAACGCGAATCCAAATGCAAACCAAGTGGCGAATCAATCCACAGCGAATCAAGCGAATCAACCCACGCCACCACAAGCGCAAACTCCAAAAGCGCAAAAAGAGCAAAAGCCTCGCCCAAGCGACCCTGATGAGCGATTAAAAGAGGATATTGTGAGTTTTGAGAGAGAAAAGCATATCCAAGATAGTGCTAATATTGATGACCCATTTATCTATGTATATCAGCAAACAGAGGACGAGTTGGCGCGTAGAACGCAGTTGGAACAAGCTGTGCTTACATTAAAGAGTATTATTATCGCTCCAGACTCTAATAATAACAGAATCAAGCGATATAAAGCACACATTAACAACCAATGGGTAGAGGAGTGCAAAGTGGTAGGCAAAAGCAGACAATGCGATTCTATCGAAGGCTGGGAAGTAGCGAGAATCACGGAAGATGGCGTGAAATTACGCGTTACTCGCTACAATATGAAACGAGATTTGCAACTTATGAGTAAAAAAGTTACAATCAAAAAAGAAGATTACAAGTAGGTATTAGAGATGAAAAAGTGTATTTTTGTATTAGTGTTAAGTGTGTTTTTCGGCTCGTTACAAGCGGCTAGTTTGTGCGAGGACAAGGCATTTACTATCTCTGCATCAAGTTTAGATGGAACTTCTGTGGGTGAGCTTTTAGAGCAGCTATCCTTTGAGTGCGGATATAGTATGCTAGTGCGCGATAAAGCCGCAAAAAACAAGCTTAGTGGCTCTATTGCGTCTGTGAATATCGTGGAATTGCCATTGGAAAAAATCTTTGATTTGTTGCTTACTGAAAATGAGCTAAATTACGAGTTTGACGGCAAACTTTTGCGCGTATCTTATCTAACTACCGAAACTTTTAAGATTAACTACATTGGCACTTCAAGGGTTGGCGCGAGTAATACAGACATAATCCTATCGCAAAACTCTTTGACTTCTGAGAATTCAGGTAGTTCGGGTAGCTCTTCTGGTAGCGGTTTAGCCCCACAAGATAGCTCTACTTTGCAAAGTGGCGTTCATGGCGGGATTGTAACTTCTGCTATGAGTGGCGGTAGCGCGGATAGCATTAGCGGGACAAAGATTTATTCTGTTGATGAATTTGACTTTTGGGGACGCGTGGAGCAAGAAGTCTTTGAAATCGCATTCCGCCCCGGCGATGCTCATCAACCTAAGCGCAACTCATCTACGGGCAATGCAAGTGGTGGCGAAGGTGGCAATGCAAATAATAACGCAAATGAGGACATTGGCGATGGACAAAGTGTCATCGTAAATAAAGCCGCTGGACTAATCACTGTTACAGGGACTATCAAACAATTAGAGCGCGTTAGAAAATATCTAAAAGAGTTAGAAGAGCAAATGCAAAATCAAGTGATGATTGATGTAACAATTCTAACCGTAACACACAATAATGGTAACACCGTGGGCGTGGATTGGAATCAGCTCTATAACGCTGGAAACTTCATAATGCCAAATCAACAACAAGCCGAAGATGGTGGCAATCCTGTGTTAGAATTAGGCGGATATAGGCTTTTTTCAGCTGGTTTTTCGCTTAATCGAATCATAGAATTTTTGACTCAATATGGCACGGTGCGCTCTGTTTCAAACCCTAAAGTGCTTACTTTGAATAATCAACCTGCCCTTATTAGCGTGGGTAGCATATTGCGCTATTCGCAAAGCTCGACTTATTTGACAGCGACTTCTGGGACTTCATCAACAACGAGCAATGAGGACTATCCCACCATTTTTGCTGGGGTTTTGCTTGATGTTACGCCATCGATTCAAGGCGAATATATAATGCTTAAAATCAATCCAAGCATTACTAGCACAAAGGACGCAACGGTGGAAAATCAAGCCACAGCTTTGCAAGAGCCACCAAACCTAAATGCTTCTCAGCTTTCATCGCTTGTCCGTGCAAAAGACGGCGATAAAATTATCATCGGTGGGCTTATTGGCAAAAGCGCGACAAACACAAAAAGTCGTGTGCCACTTTTGGGCTATATCCCCATTGTAAAATATCTATTCTCTTATGATTCAATGGTAGAGGAAACCAGCGAAATGGTGATTGTCATCACGCCACATATCGTTAGAAACAATGACAATCCTAGTTTGCAAGATTTAGGCTATACTGAAACCGTTAATGAGATTATTAGAAAAGATGACATAAAGGCGAACATACACGAAATAGGCGAAGAAGAATAGTCCAAAAGGTGATAGATGAAAAAAGTCATTGAGCTAGAAAATCGCTGGAGGGCATATAAATATAGGACAACTATGTTTTATGTCTTTGTCGCCGTGCTTGTGGCATTTATCATAATGCTTGGCATTTTTATAAAATTTCAAATCTATGATAAAAGCGCGGTAGTAAAAAAGCGCGTAGATTCGGCGAATCTAGCACAAAAATCCACTCCAAATGCCGCGAATCTATCTGCGAATCAAAGCGCAGATTCAGCTAAAAATAGCACAAAAATCAGCTTTACTTGCCGACAAGTAACAACAAATAAGCTAAATGTCCGCCAAGAGCCAAATTTCCGCTCTAAGGCTTTGGGGCATTATTCGCGCGATTCAATCTTTTGTGCTAATAGCGAGGCGGTGAATGGACTGCTAAAAACGCCCAATGGCTGGGTTAGCGCGAATAATAATTACAGCAGAGTAATAGATACAAATATGTTTGTTGATACGGGATTTTATAAATATAACTCCGATTCGCGTATAGTGGCGCAAAGAAATGTGCCGCGCACTAGCTTTGAGGAAGTGCGCGTATTTGATAAGCCAAATCGTAGCAATTTTAGTAACGCCGAATCTACTCCAAAAGCCACTCCCAAGCCCAAATCTAGGGTTGCTATAAATATCACTTCACAAAAGCTCACCAAAGAAAAAATGATAGAGTTTAAGGAAGCGGATTTTAGAAATACCAATGATTACAATACCGCCATTGAAGTGGCGAAGTTTTATTACGATAGCAAAGATTATGACAAAAGCATTAAGTGGGCGTTAGATGCGTCAAATGCGGATTCGCGTGGCAAACAAAAGACGGAGAGTTTTATAATCTATGCCAAATCGCTTTATCTAAGTGGCAAACAAGACCAAGCCCTAGAAGTGCTGTCGCGCTATATTTCAAGCACAAATGCCCCCGATGCCATTGATGCGCTAAATAAAATGAAGCAAGGCATTATCTAGTGGCTAAAGTTAGGATTGGGGATAGGCTAATCTCTGCTGGACTAATCACTAATGAGCAATTAAACCAAGCCTTAGAAGAGCAAAAAAAGCAAGTCCGCCGTAAAAAAATCGTCCGAATCTTAGTGGATTTGGGCTACATTGAGGAGACAAAGCTACTTGGCTTTTTCGTAGAGCTTTGTAAGCGCAGAGAGCTAAATCTCATTTCTATCTTAGAGGATTTCCCAAACAGCGAGGAAAATATCCTAAAATTGCTCTCACGAATGCTAAATATGGAATATATCGATTTGGATACAATCGAGTTTAACCCAGATGTGGCGGATTGTGTGCCTTTTAGTATTATCGAGCGACATTTGGCGTTTCCTTTTGCAGAGAGCGAAAATGAGATAAAAGTCGTAGTCGCAGACCCATTTGATGTGCAAGTGCGAGATGCGATGACAAGGGCGATTCGCAATAAAAAAGTGCTATTTTGTATCGCCAAAAAAGAGCAAATCGTAGGCATAGTCATACGAATCTCACTGCACGACAGCGTAAAGGCACTTGTTAAAAAGATTCGCGATGAGCTAAAAGGCGATGTGCAAAATATCCTACTTGCCGATGATGAGAATGAGAGCGCGATTACAAAATTAGTAAATATCGTTTTAGAAACCGCTATTAAGCAAAAAACAAGCGATATTCACATTGAGGGCACAGAGAAAAGCACACTTATTAGAA
>JBNMJF010000038.1:0-9614 GCA_050873665.1 Helicobacteraceae bacterium | reverse complement strand
TGCACAATATGCTAACTTTAGATGTCCTCCCACCGCACAAACAGCGCAGAATCGCAGAGGAGACGCTTGTCGTTTATGCGCCTATCGCCCACCGCTTAGGCATTTCATCGATAAAAAACGAGTTAGAGGATAAAAGTTTTTATTATATTTTCCGCGATGATTACAATAAAATCAACGATTACCTAAGCCAAAAGCGACAAAATCTTATTCTAAAGCTAAATAATTTCATCGCCAAAGTCTCATCGTTGCTTATGCAGGGCGGATTCCTCGAATCAAACTTTAGAATTGAGAGCCGAATCAAACGCCCTTATTCTATTTTCCTAAAAATGCAAAAAAAAGGCGTAAGTATTGATGAGATTTTGGATTTACTCGCCATTCGCGTGATTGTCAATGATGATTTGGATTGTTATAAGGCTTTAGGCATTATTCATTTGAATCTAAAGCCCATTGTGTCGCGATTCAAAGACTATATCGCGCTTCCAAAGGAAAATGGCTATCAAACGATTCACACAAGCGTTTTTGATGAAAGCTCCATTTTTGAGATTCAGATTCGCACAATAAAAATGCACAATTCCGCCGAATTTGGCGTGGCGGCGCATTGGAAATACAAAAATTCTGGCATTACGCCATCAACCGATTGGCTAAGCAATATGCAATTCCAAGATAATACCCAAGAGATTGAGGAATTTTACGAAATGGCGAAAAATGACTTGTATCGCGAGGATATTGTCGTATTTTCTCCCGCTGGGGACACTTACACGCTTCCTGTGGGCGCGGTAGCTTTGGATTTCGCCTACGCGGTGCATACAGAGCTAGGCAGTTACGCAAAAGAGGCGTATATCAACAATCAAAAGTCATCTTTGCTTACCACGCTAAAAAGTGGCGATATTGTGCGAATCATCACTGCGTCCAATTTAGAGCCAAAATGCACTTGGATTGATGCGGTGAAAACTTCCCGCGCAAAATCCGCGCTAAAATCGCAATGTGCGCAAAAACTAAAGGACATAGAGCAACGAGCCGCCATAAATATCATCTCCACCATATTTTTTGACCAAAATATGAATGTCGTGGAAAATTTCGTAAAAGAGCATAATCTAATGCCGACAATCGCCAAAGCGGTGAAAGATTTGGACTTTTTGATTGATATTAAAAATCGCCTAAAAAATAACCTAAAAAATAATGTCAATTTTATCTCTAAGATTCGCCTTGATAGGCTTAAACTCAAAAAGCAAGAATTTGATAATCTCATCATTTATTCCAATCATACCATTAGCGAGACGCTTTTTGATTATTGTTGCCACCCAAAACACGGCGATGAGATTTTGGCAATCAAAAACGGCTCAAAGGTTTTTATCCACCACAAACTTTGCGAACGCGCATTTTTGGAGGTTAGCAATGGTGCGCGAATGGTATTTGTGGATTGGAAAGAAAATAAAAGCACGAGTTACAAAGTCATAGTCGCGCTAGAGGATAAAAAGGGCGTTTTGGCGGAGTTTTTGGCTGGAATCGTAAAATTTGACTGCAATGTTATTGGAATCTCATACAGCGGGTATAAAAGCCAGTTTATGACAACCTGCGAAATTCTCTTTGAAACGCCGTTAAATGACATAAAGCCACTGCGCGAATCCTTGCAAAACAAATACAAAATCATCGAATTTGTGGGACTAAAAGATGCCTATATTCAAAAATAATGCGATTTGTGGCGCGAATCCGCGCGAATCTTTCTGCGAATCACCTGCGCGAATCTATCGTCATTGCGAGATTCTGCGCCTTTAAGCGCAGAATCGTGGCAATCCAAAAAAATAAAGGAGCAAAATGGAATCTAAACTAAAAGAAGCAATGAGCGAAATCGCTCGTGGCACGGGCGAAATCATCGGCATAGAATATATCGAATCTTTAGTGCGGAGATTTTTAGAAAAAGGGCAGCGATTTATCGTAAAAGCGGGATTCGACCCCACTGCGCCAGACTTGCATTTGGGGCATTCTGTGGTTTTGCAAAAAATGGCATTGTTACAAAAATACGGCGCGGATATAAAATTTTTAATCGGCGATTTTACAGGAATGATAGGCGACCCCAGCGGAAAAAGCGAGACGCGAAAAGTGCTATCGCGCGAGGAAGTGCTAAAAAACGCTGAGACTTACAAAGAGCAGGTTTTTAAAATTTTAGATTCTGCGCACACGGAAGTTTGCTTTAACTCCAAATGGCTTGGTGCGTTAGGAAGCGAGGGAATGCTACAACTCACAAGGCATTTTTCAGTGGCACGAATGCTAGAGCGCGATGATTTTGCAAAGCGATATAAGGACAATCGCCCCATTACCATTATGGAATTTATGTATCCGTTATTGCAGGGCTATGATTCGGTGGCGTTAAATGCGGATATTGAATTTGGTGGCAATGACCAAAAGTTTAATTTGCTAGTCGGGCGCAGTATGCAACGGGCTTATGGGCTTAATAAAGAGCAAAGCGTTATTACGATGCCACTTTTAGAAGGGCTTGATGGCGTAAATAAAATGAGCAAATCGCTTGGCAATTACATTGGCATAACCGAATCGCCAAATGATATGTTTGGGAAAATTATGAGCATTAGCGATTCGCTTATGTGGCGGTATTATGAGCTAGTTAGTGCTATTTCGCTAAAAGAATTAGAAAGGCTTAAATCTAGCGTAGAAAATGGCTCTTTTCACCCCAAAGTCGCCAAAGAAAATTTGGCAATCGAAATCATCACGCGCTTTCATAATGCTGAGTCTGCGCAAAAAGCAAAGGAAAATTTCGCCCATATTTTCACACAGCACAATATTCCTAGCGATTTAAGGGAAGTTAGTGTAGAATCGCAATCTTGGATTTGCAAGGTTTTGTGTGAAAATGATATGGTAAAATCCACTAGCGAAGCACGGCGTGAAATCAAGGCTGGTGCGGTGCGAATCGATGGCGAAAAGATTAGCGATGAGAATTTTAAGCTAAAATCTGGTATATATGTGTTGCAAATTGGCAAGAGAAAATTCTTAAAAGTTAAAGTAAATTAAGGCGGATAAAGAAAAAACGATGAAATTAAAACCACTAAAAATTGGCAAATACACCATAAAATATCCCATAATTCAGGGTGGAATGGGCGTAGGAATCAGCTGGGACGAACTTGCTGGAAATGTCTCCAAAAACGGCGCGTTAGGGACGATTAGTTGCGTTGGCACAGGATATTACAAAAAAATGCAGTTTGCGGAAAAAATCGTCCGCAGTAAGCCATTTGAAGCAATAAATTTCTACTCCAAAAACGCATTAAACGAAATCTTTAAAAACGCGCGAAAAATCTGTGGCGATTCGCCACTAGCGGCAAATATTTTATATGCTATTAACGAATATGGGCGCGTGGTAAAGGACGCTTGTGAAGCGGGGGCAAATATCATAATCACAGGCGCAGGGTTACCCACAAATATGCCTGAATTTACCAAAAATTTCCCCGATGTCGCGCTTATCCCAATCGTATCATCGGCAAAGGCACTGCGAATCATTTGCAAAAGGTGGAGAGAGCGATACAACAAATTGCCCGATGCTGTGATTGTAGAGGGTCCGCTTAGTGGTGGGCATCAAGGATTCAAATATAAGGATTGCTTTAAGGCGGAATTTCAATTAGAAAATATCGTGCCAAAGGTGATTGAAGAGGCAAAGGCGCAGGGCGAGATTCCCGTGATTGCCGCTGGTGGCATTTGGAATCGCGCTGATATTGATAGATTTATCGCACTTGGCGCAGCGGGAGTGCAAATGGCAACTAGATTTTTGGGCGTCAAAGAATGCGATGCAAAGGCGTATAGCGAGATTATGCCAAGCGTCCAAAAAAGCGACATAGAGCTTATCAAATCGCCCGTAGGTTACCCTGCAAGGGCGATAAACATAGGAATCTTAAAAGCGATAAAAGATAAAACCGCGCCTAAAATCGCGTGTGTGAGCAATTGCGTAAGCCCTTGCAATCGTGGCGAGGAAGCGCGAAAAGTAGGCTATTGTATCGCCGATAGATTGGGCGATGCGAGTAATGGCAACAAGGAAACGGGGCTTTATTTCACAGGCGCAAATGGGCATAAAATCGACAAAATCATAAGCACAAAAGAGCTAATTGATGAGCTAGTAGCCGAGCCAAATGCTAAATCTAGCACCGAATCTAGCGCAGAAGCAAATTAGGGAAGTAAGATTTTGCGCTTTTTAATTGCAATCATTTTTGCGTGTGGTGCGCTTTTTTCTGCGCCATTAAAGATTTTGTCCGTAAATTGGGGCGAAAACGAAGTTCGCATAAAATTTAGCGATGAGATTGTGAGCGAAAATTTCACGCGCTACGCGCATAAGGACGGCATTTTTTACAGCATAAAAGCCGAGCTAACGATTCCTAAAAAAAATATCGAGTTGGCAAACGGCGCGGAAGTCGTGGTGGCGCAAAATACCAAAGAAATCACGCGAATCGTCATCTCTAGCGACTATATCGAAGATTTGATTTTTGATATTGATGAAACGATGCTGATTTTGGGATTTAAGCAAGATAGCGGTGGAATCGGCGATTTATTCGCGGATTTAAAGGTGGAATCTAGTGGCATAAAAGCGGAAAATACAGATGACGCTAATGATTCAAGCGATTCGCCAAAGGATTCGCCTAAAGATTCGCCAAATTCAAAGGCTGAATCAAAAGGTGATTCAAAAGATTCAAAAGCCGAATCTAAAAGCGATTCAAAGCCCACCAAGCCCGAATCTAAGAGTGAATCCAAAGATTCCAAAACGCTTCCCAAGTCTTTTACAAAAAATAAAATTGTCGTTTTAGACGCAGGACACGGAGGCAAGGACTGCGGGGCAAAAGTCGGCAAAGTTTGCGAAAAAACTCTAGCCCTAAATATTAGCAAAAAAGCCACCGAAATCCTTAAGGCGCGTGGGTATAAGGTTTTCACCACGCGTAGCAGCGATAAATATCTAAGCCTAACGGATAGGACGCAAATGGCAAACGATAAAAACGCTGATATTTTTATATCGATTCACGCAAATGCGTTAGATAAAAACGCCAAAAATTTTAAGAGCGCAAATGGCATTGAGACATATTTTCTCTCCACTGCGCGAAGTGAGAGGGCGCGAAAAGTCGCTGAGATTGAAAACAAAGATGATATTGAAGTGATGAATCATTTCTCAAAATTATCGTTTCTAAACTCGCTAAATTCGCAACGACTTTTGGCATCTAATAAACTCGCTATCGATGTGCAAAGCGGAATGCTAATAAATGCGCGAAAACTCTACAAAAAAACGCTTGATGGCGGTGTGAGAGAGGGTCCATTTTGGGTGCTTGCAGGTGCGCTAATGCCATCAATCCTAATTGAAGTGGGCTATATGACAAATGCCACAGATTTGGAGCGCTTGCAAAATAAAGACTATCAAAACGCCCTTGCCAAAGGCATAGCGGACGGAATCGATGGGTATTTCCTTAAGAATTTTTAAAGGTTTTAAGCCTACAATTACACATTAGATTCATATAAAAAGGGGAGGCAAAAATATGGATTTCACGCTCACTAGAGAAAAAAACGAAATGATTTTTTCGCTAATCTTTTTCTTTTTTGCGTGTTTTTTATTTATCGGCATTATCACTTCCCGCGCGATTCCAAACTTTGATAATCTACTTCCCATTATGCTAAAGCCCAATGGCTTTTTTGTAACGCTTAGCCGAATCGTGCTTTTTTTGGGATTCGTCCTATCGCTTTATGGCTTTTTCACACGCAAAGACCATAGAATGCGCAGTCGCCTTTATGGGAATTGGACGATTTTTGCCTCTGTGCTATTTATGCTACTTTTTGCGCTTAGTGTGCTATCTAATTACAGCGCAGATGAGTTAGACAAAATGATAAATATTTACAGCTACAACGAGCCTAGCGAACTTGTGCGAAATATCAAAAAGACTATTATCGATAGTGCGGTGTTTGTGTATTTTATCCTAATTCCTATCGCTAGTTTTTTCTACAAAAAGCGCGTGTATGACAGCTATTTTTACCAAACATATTTGCGTGAAGTCTCGCCCTCGATGAATACGAGCATATTTTTTCTCTTTGGTTACAGCGTGGAGTCTTATTCGCTAACTATGCGCCCAATCATCGATTGTTCGCTTAGTGTGATTTGCATTTTGCTTTTTGTGCGAATCGCCTTTAGTTTGCGAAAAACCATTAGCTTTTATTCAGTGATGAATCTAATCGTGCTAATCGTGGGATTCGGGCTATTTCTCTATTCTGCTGAGGTGCTTTCGCGCGGGAATTTCTACTATGTCGGCATCTTTTTTTACACAATCGGGCTTTTATATTGGTATCTAAATATCGCCATAAGATTGCGTGGCTAGGGATTTTATGGGTTGTGATTTGCTTGAATCTAACAGCGCGAAAATTATCATTGACTTTTTAGTGCGAGAGGGCAAAAGTATCGCCGTTGTCGAATCCTGCACAGGCGGACTAATAAACTATGCGTTTTCGCAAATTAGTGGCGCAAGTAGCGTGTATCGTGGCGGAATTGTAAGCTATCAAAATGAAATCAAAATCAAAGTGCTTGGCATAGATGAACGAATCTTGGCGCAAAAAAGCGCGTATAGCGTTGAGGTTGTGGATTTAATGCTTATGCGAATTTGTGAGATTATGGATAGCGATTTTGGAATCGCCACAAGTGGCATTGCAGGACCAAATGGCGGAAGCGAAAAAATGCCTGTGGGGAGCGTTTTTGTGGGTGTGAAAAGGCGTGGCGAAAAAAGTGTGATAAAAAAAGAGATTTTTAGTGGGAATCGAGTAGCGATTCAATCCAAAGCCACGCAATTTGCGTTAGATTTGTTTAAATGCGAATTTGTTAAATAAAATTTTTTTAATTTTTTCTTTTCACCCTTGCAAATGACAGCATTTGTCGCGCTGATTTTTTAAAATTTCAATCGCAAAAATATCAATAGCGAATCCTTAAATAAAATTTCGTTAAAATTTTTGGCTAAAAATACTTGTAAAAAAGGCAACAACAAATGACACACAATTCACACAAATCTAAAGATTTTAAAGACTCCAAAGACACTTCCGCTACTAGGATTTTGCTTATTATCCGTGAGATTTGCAATGGCAAGGATATAAATACGCTAGCTCTAAATGATTTTGATTTTAATGTCTCCAAGCGAACTTTTCAGCGAGATATAAAGAAAGTCAAAGATTTTTTCATAGAGCATTTTGCTTACATTCCTATTGCTTCTATTGCGGTGGATTCAGCAACTCATACCAATGCACCTAAGGGGGGGGGAATTCACTTTCTAAAAAATATGATTTAGTTAAATCGCATTTAGATTCATTAGATTCAAAGGATTCGTTTGAATCGCTTGAATCTAGGGCGAATCTAAATAATACAGATTCAATAAATTCGTTTGATTCGCTTGAATCTATGGCGAATCTAAAGGCGAATCAAAGTGTAAATTCAATAGATTTAAGCGAATCTGCCACGAATCTAAATAATGCAGATTCAATAGATTCGCTTAATTCACTTGATTCGCCCATAGATTCAAAGGATTCAATAGATTCAAACAATTCAAATCCCTACGATTCACACTTCGATTTAAGCAAATCTAATAAATTACGCGAATCTACTTTGGATTCTTCGCTTCGTGCTACGCGCTACGCTCAGAATGACGATAGGGTTGTGGATTCATACAAATCTACCACGAATCTAAACACAAATCAAATCACAAATTTACACAATTCCCCCAAATCCCATAAATTCACCATATCCTTCCAATCCCAAAAAAGCATAGCATCTTATATTAAGAAATTTGCTACGCTTAGTGGCATCAAGTCTCTATATCCTTCGCTTGATGATGATTTCTTAAGCGAATTATTAGATGATAATATCAATAGCATTTATGATATTACGCAATCAAATTATGAAAAAATCAATGCTGATTTGTTTAACCAAATCTCAGATGCAATATTAAATAATGAGATTTTATCATTTGATTACAAAGAAAAGCAACGCATTGTAGAGCCCTATAAACTCTCTCATATAAAAGGTGTGTGGTATCTAATCGCAGATGAAAACAATAAGCTAAAGCATTTCTCTTTTACCAAAATGCAAAAGATTGCGTTTTTGCCTAAACGATTTTATCCTAAAAGAGCATTCTTAAAGCAAATTAGTGATAATCAAAATCTTTGGTTATCATCTAACCCCAAATCCGCACTAATTATTATTAACATAAAAGCAAAAGGCTATTTTCTGCGTAAATCACTGCCAAAGAATATCACTCTAATTGGCTATGATGATAGGAAAATACTTATTAGATTCGCTTACGCATTTGATGATGAGCTATTTAACTTCATAAAACTATGGATTCCCTACGCACAAATCAAAGAACCAAAGGCATTACAGATTAGATTTAATGAAATGTTAGAGGATTATATTGGTGAATCGAGGGAAAAGATGAAAATGGGTTTGGATTCGACACACGAATCTAAGTGATTCAAGGCGAATCTAGTCCGCGATGACTCTAAACTAGGATTTTATGTTTAAAGGAGACAAAAATGTTAATAATTAGACCGCCACTATATTTCACGCTATGGCAGAAGTTAAGCGATAAATTTAAGCGAGACGCTACGCCACAAAGTGCTGTGATTAAGGATTTAGAAAATGTATGTGTCGCTACGCATAGGGATTTATTGAGCGTAGCAGAGGCATTTCAAGCGTTAGATAATTTTCCATTTAATAAATCTTCTATTATTCCTGCTTACGATGTGCCACCGATTCCACCGCTTTATGTGCAAATAAGTCAATATTATAATCATATAAAAGAGGCAGGTGAGGCAAAGTATGAGTTGCATAAGGTTAGCGAAATTTCGTTGCTATCAAGTAGCTACGCATTAGAGCAGATAGAAAAGCTAAAAGAGTATCTTAAGCAATCGCAATCAATGCTAAAAGATAAAACAGCTTGGCTTTGGAAACTCATAAAATCGCAAAACTTTGCCCCCATTAGCAGTTATGACACAACAAAACTCGCAGATTTTAAGGCGTTTAGCACTGATGAGCAAGAAGCTATCAATAAATTAGCAGATGAAACTATGCAGATTTTTCGTGTGATTACGGCTAAATGCGTGGATAATGGGCAGTGGAGAAGTGCTGATGACATAATCCAAAATTCACAAAGTGGCTTAGGACATTATGTGATTGCGTGATTCCACGCCAAATCTAGTCCGCGATGACTCTAAACTAGGATTTTAAACAATGGAGGTGCGGTGGATAAGCAAAATGATTTAGGCGAATCTTTTAATTGCACGAAATGTGGCGCGTGTTGTCAAAATATCGCGCATATTGCGGAATTGAAAGATTGTGATAAAGGCAATGGGGTGTGTAAGCATTTGGATTTAGGCACAAATGAGTGCAAAATCTATGCGAATCGCCCCACAATATGCAGGGTAGATGAAATGTTTGAGAAATATTTTTCAAGCATTTATTCTAAGGGCGTGTTTTATAGGCTCAATGCTAAATGTTGCAATATTTTGCAAGAAAAATTAGGCATTGATGAGAATTTTAGAATGAAAATTTAAAAAAGGAGTAAAAAATGGCAATACCATTAGCAGCTTGGGCAGCTATTGCAGGT
>JBNMJF010000037.1:0-9665 GCA_050873665.1 Helicobacteraceae bacterium | reverse complement strand
CCCCCCCCCAGAAGTTTGCGCAGATTTGCATAAGTTATCATAAATCGCACTTAAAAATTCATTTGGTTCATAAATATGCTCGAAAGTATGCGAATGCACTATGCAGTCATATTTTTGTGGCAATTTATCTTTACCAAAAAATCCGTCTATATAGTGGATTTTATCGTGTTTTGTGGAGTTTGGCTCAATTATCGTGTAAGATAAATTTGGCTCTTTTTGTAGGCATTTTAGGGCTAGTTTGCCGTGAGCTCCGCCGATTTCTAGCACATTTTTAGGCTTAAAACTCATCACAAAGTCCGCAAACGCGCTATGATGTGAATCCCACAATGCGCCCACTGCCCCAGCATCGTGTCCATCTTTGTATAACAAATCAAGCGGGATAAGATTTTTTAGTTGCACCACACCGCTTGGCTTTGCGATGACAAACTCCATATCAGCGATAATATCATCATCTTGCGCTTGTTTGACACAGCCACAAAAGAGCGGAAATTTCATCTTAAAAAGCGATTCAAACTCTCCTTCGCCCGTTATGGCGCATTTTTCACGCACAATATAATCAAAATCTTTCATCATTTGCCTCCATTTTGTTTTTTATTAAAACCAAAAAGTCGCTTGATAGGATAGCGAATCGCACGAGTATTTCTACGCACAATAGCCATTTTCTTACGCGTATAAAAGCACACGAATCCACCAAAATGCTCTAATCGCTTTAGCTCATTATAACTTTTGCGACTAATTAGAATATCATCTTGCGCTTCCTCCGCCC
Organism: Helicobacteraceae bacterium; assembly: GCA_050873665.1. Lineage (GTDB taxonomy): Bacteria > Campylobacterota > Campylobacteria > Campylobacterales > Helicobacteraceae > NHYM01. The sequence continues at coordinate 8,899 of JBNMJF010000037.1, read as the reverse complement.
TAAAAGCCATATATTCCTTTGTGCGTTTAATTATAAATGGTGCGCTATATAGATTTAGATTCAGCAATTCTATGTGATTATCAAGTATAAAATTTTGCATAACGCTCTCGGGATTATACAAATCCGCATTATTTAGCTTTTCATAATCTAGCGTGGGATAGATATTTGCGATAGCATTTATAATGCTTGGGTGCGCCATATATAGCAAATCTAACCCCGCTTGTTCGCCCTCCATAACGCCATAATATCCAAAGAGTTTATTTCTAAAATTCCTCCCCCACGCACTTCCATCGCCTAAAAATCCCAAACTAAAATCTTTGACAAATAGCAAATCAGGGCGCGTAACTATCACAAAATTATATTCTACGCCGTTTTGCTTTTCATATTCCAAGCGCAATCTATTCACAGAGTGCAAACTATAATACGCATTTGCAAGGGATTTGTAGCGATATTTACATTCATATCGAATCGCTATGAATCTCTCATCATCTTTGCTTTTCACTTGTGGCGTGATAGAAATGTCTTTTAGATTATACAACGCTATTAAGTCATCTTTGGGTGGAGTTTTTGGTGGTTTAGCCGAATCTAAATCCGTCTTTTCGTGATTCCACGAAGTTACGCGCCCCTCTATGAAATCCCACGAGTGCATAAAAATATCCACTTCATATCCAGCCGTTTTTATCGGCTCTACAAGGTGCTTGAAAAATCTATCTCTGCACTCCGCGTAGCTTCGCAAATAGCCGTAAAATTGAATAGCTATGCGCTTTTGATTCGCGCTATTTGCGTCCAATTTTGCGCTTGATTGCTTTTGATTCGCGCTATTTGCACGATTCGCGCCTAATTCCATTGCGTCCGTTTCTTTTATTTTTGTCGTTTTCATTTATCGCTCCTTTATTTTTTAGATTCCAAAAATCGCTCATACTCCGCCAAATCCTGCGGTGTGCCAAGCCCGTGCATACGCTCTTGCGCGATTTCATAAATGCCTATCTTTGCGCCGTTAGCGATTGCGTAGTTATAGCTTGGCGCGGTGTAAAATTCGCCATTTACGCGTTCATCTCGCATTATCATTTCTTGCGCGGATTTGACAAAAACTTTGCCCTGTGAGAAAAGATAGATTCCGCTTGTGGCATATTCGCTTATGGGCTGTTTTTCTCGCACTTCACGGACGAATCCGCACTCATCTAATCGCACAAAGCTCCATTTTGGATTGCGCCCCTTATCCACAAAGCACAAAATTGAGCCATCTAACCCGCGCCTAAAGCAATCTATGCAAAATTCATTTATGTCTATATCCACGATTTGGTCGGCGTTTGCGATAAGCAATGGCGTGTCATTGTCGATAAATCCACTTGCATAAAGCAGAGTGCAAGCCGTGCCTTGCGTGAGATTTTCGATGCCGATAAATTCCGCGCCATATTCACACTTTATGCGCTCCACTAGCTTTGATTCACGCGCCAAATGCTCTTTTAGCGCGACTAAAATCACTTTTGCGCCCACAATGCAAAGATTTTGCAAGACGCGCTCTATCATTGGGATTTTGGTGGTTTTGCCTACTTCGATAAATGGCTTTGGCTTTGTAAATCCCACTTTGGCAAATCGCTCCCCACGCCCTGCCATTGGGATAAGGATATTTATTTGTCGTTTCATTTTTGCACCTTTTTAGTGGGATTTTGCGTTGTTTTTGGCGAATCTAGCTTAGATTCACATTTAGATTCGCACTCTCCTAAAAACTTATCATTTTTCACGCTAGGCACTTTTACCACCGCCGTAATAGCATCTGTCAGCGCGATAAAATCCGCGCTCGTGCGTGGCTCTAAAAGTATGATTTGCCCTTGCTTAAATTCCATGCCACCCATTTTCACGCGCCCTTGCACTATTAGCGTGATTTCGGTAGCGATTTTGTGATAGTGCTTTGCCTCACAATCGCCTTTTTTATAATATTTCACCGCGACTTCAAAGTCCTTGCTTTTCCACGCACACGGCTCAAAATCCCCCACAAACCACCCTTTTATCATCGAATCTAAATTAAATATTTGCATTTTTTATGTCCTTGTTATGTGAATCTAAATCACATTTTGCGATGAATCGCTTGATATTTTCGTAATTCACTTCTGCAATGTCGCCTATTTCCATTACCCACGCGCCACTTGCCTTTGCGGCTTTTATGCCGTTAATATTATCCTCCACAATCAGCACTTCGTGCGTGAATAGATTTAGTCGCTTTATTGCCTTGTGGTAGATTTCAGGGTGTGGTTTGGGGAATCTCACGCTTTCATTAGATAAATAAAACTCCAAATATTCGCACAATGCGGACTTTTCTAACATTGTCTCTATGGTTTTGGCGATAGAATTTGAGCAAAGAGCTAGGCGATAACCATCAGCTTTTAGGCATTTAAGGGCGTTTTGGCGCGTGGCATTTGGCACACAATGCGATTCAATCATATCAATCGTATAAATTTGCTTCATAGCGTTTATAAAGCTATGCAGGGCGTTTGGCAGAGACGAATCGCGCGAAATCATCTCTAACTTTGTCTTTGTGGGAAGCCCGTCAAATCGCGCCAAATGCGCCTCTTTGCTAATATGCAATCCAAAAAGATTTAGCGCACGATTTAGTGCCTCAAAATGCCACTCTTTAGCGTCCAGCAGAACGCCGTCCATATCAAAAATGATTGCCTTAATGTTAGTTTTCATTTGAAAAAATCCTTTGCAAATTGTGGAAAATCCGTGCATAGCAAAATATTAAAATTGCCATTCAACGCGTTTGAATCAATGATTTTCTTATAATAATTCCACGCGTTTTTATATTCGCGCTTATGCAATTCAGGGGAGACTATGGCGACTTTTTTGCCTTTTTGCAAATGTCCTAAAATGACTTTTTCGCTAATCCAAGATTCGTAAAATTCATCGCACCACACGCCATTTGCTTCATCATAAAGTGGCAAATCTCTCTCAATCTCACTTTGGCGCGTGAAAAATTTTAGCCCCAAACGCGCATAATGTCGCATATCAGGCACGCTCATATCAAAGCAAAAGTAATTTGTGATTTTATGCGCTGTGATGAGATTTTTAAGCGATTCGCCCAAACCATCGGCTTTGATATTTAGCGCAAGAGTTTGGGTGGAGTGCAGATTGTTGTAAAGGGCGAAAAGTTGCACCGCATTTGTGGCACTCAAAGTCGGTAAGTCGTGGCTTATAACGATATTTGCATTACAATCGCGCAAATCCGTCTCAATGCCAAATCCACGACTAAAAGCGCACTCAAAGGAAATAAGCGAATTTTGGAGATTTTGCGCTGTTAGATTCGGCGAATCGTGCGAGTGCGAATCGTGTGGATTTGTGGGATTTTGCCAAAATCCGCGATGAGCTATGATTTGCATAGCAATCTCGCATAAATGGCAAATAAAAGATTAAGAGAATAAACTAAATAAAGGGCGTTTCCCCCCCCCCCCTATTGTGTGGAAGTCAAGTGTGAAAGAAAAAATATTGCGCTTTTGATTCATTATGCTTAACCTTTTAAAAAATAAGGCGCAATTATAGCATTAAAATTCCCAAAATCAAATCCGCCAACATTGCCTAGCAAATAATTTTTTTTAGCTATAATTCCACGATTATTTTAAATGCGGAGTTTTGATTATGCTAAAAAAGCTAAATGATTTTTACCAAAAAATGCAGTCGCTTTATGTGATTGATGCGCTATTTATTATCATCGCTATTGCGGGGGTTTTTGCCCTGCGCTATGCTTATCCTTACGGCACGGATTTAATGCAGCAGTATTTTTTCAACGGAGAGCGAATCCTAACCACCAATGACGGCTATCACTACGCAAATACCACGCGGGATTTGTTGCAAGGCTATGAGGGCAAAGAGGCGTTTTACGAATCCGCCGAGTTTGGCTTACCTGCGAAGTTTAGCGCGTTTATTTATCGCGCTATTAGTTTATTTGGTGAGATTTCGCTAGATTCGTTCTTTTATTATTTGCCGATTGTGCTTTGTCCCCTGCTTGTCATTCCCGTCTTTTTGATTGCTAAAAATCTAAGTGGCAATAGCTTTGTCGCGCTTTTTGCTGCGGCTCTTGCGCCTATCACACAAGCATATTCCGTGCGGACAATGGCTGGATATTACGATACGGATATGTTGATTTTGACTTTGCCATTATTTGCGGCGTATTTTTTAATGCGCGTTTTGGAGCATAATAAAACGCGCGATGTGCTTTTATGTGCGCTATTTTGCATTTTGGCTTTTGAGTGGCATAGGGCGAGTGCGATTTATTTGCTTGGATTTTGCGTGTTTTTGGGCGTTATTTACGCATTTATTTTTTGGCGCAAAAATCCAAAAATCTATGAATCCATAGCCATTATCATCATCGCACTTTCGCAGATTCCACTACTTTTTAAACTCGTGCTAATTGCTATAATCTTGCATTTTATGCTAGATAAAGTCTATGTTTTCCGCGCACTAACTGAGAAAATCAAAGCGCATTTTAAATACCAAAGCATTGTCATTTTTCTAATCGCCCTTGCGGTGGGATTAGTAGCAAATGTGGAGACGGGATTTTCGCGCTTTTTATTTTATGTAACAGGCGATTCATTCGCTGAGACGATAGCTCAAGTGCGTGGCACGGCGGATACGATTCAAGAGTTGCAAACGCTTAGCTTTCAAAAAGGCGTAGAGCGAATCATCGGGGATTATTATTTGTTCGCGCTTGGAATGGTGGGTGCGATTTTACTATTTATCAAAAAACCGCAGAGTTTAATGCTACTGCCATTTTTATTGCTTGGATTGGCGTCTTTTAAGCTAGGGATTCGCTTCTCAATGTTTGCTGCGCCTGTGCTTAGTGTGGGAATTTTTTATTTGGTGCATTTTATTTTGCAATATGCAAATCGCATATTTGATGATAAGATTGTGATTGATGGCGTGAAAGTGGCGGTGTTTGCGGTGATGGCATACACTAGCATTATGCCGCATATCTATTTTGGGGAAAATATTGGCTACAAACCTTCGCTTTTCAACGAGGAGCTATCCGCGCTAAATGCGATAGATGAGGATTCCAAAAGTAGAGATAATGTAACCATTGCGTGGTGGGATTATGGCTTTTTGGCGTCATATTACACGCATACGCGCTCTATTATCTCTGGGCTTGATGTCGATGGGATTATGCACTTTTTTGTATCAAAAATCTTTACAGGCACGAACGAAAAAGCGTCCTATAATCTCATCAAAATGGCTACGAGTTTGTATTATGATAGCACTTTGAGTGGGAATCTAATGCAAAGATTCATCAAAAAATACAATATCAGTGGGAATCCCAATGATTTTTTTGATAATTTGGCAAGCGTGAGTGGCGAATCGCTTAAAAACGCCGATGAATCGCTAAAAAACCGCGAAATTTATATGTATATCCCTTATGATTTATTCGCGCTAACGCCCACAATCGCGCAGTTTAGCGACATTGACTTACAAAACGGCGAGGCGACCTACACAAAATCAAAGCTCATTCGCTACGGCAATGTGAAATACGATGAGCAAGGCAAGGGCTTTATCCTAGATGGCATAATGCACTTTGACCCAGAGAGCGGCGCTTTGACAGAGATTGAGAGCGAAAAAAGTGTGCAACTTCAAGCCTACTATATGGTGGGAAGAGAGCATAATCGCCTAAGGATGCGCACGATTAAAAAATATAGCGATGATAAAAGTAAGCTAATCGCCGTGCTTTCGCAGGAACTAGGGCAATTTTTCATACTTGATGAACGGATAAATAACTCGCTAATCGTGCAGTTTTTCCTATATGAAAACTACGATAGAAATCTCTTTAAGCTGATTTACAAAGGCAACGAATCCAAAGCGTGGAAAATGATAAAATAGCGATAAATTGGGTGGATTCGGCGAATCTATGGCGCGAATCGGTGGCGAATCTAGTGTGTATCTATGGCGAATCAAAGGGCGAATCTTACGCCACGCAAATAGCAAATCAAAACGCCACAGCAAAGCCCTAAAATAGGCTTTGCTCCACGCATTCATCTTTTAGTGCTATTTCATCTTTTTCAATGCCATAGACGATAAAAAAATGATATTTTTCAATCATAAAAAACTCTAACAAATCATTGTTATTTTTATAGATTTTGCACTCAATATTTTGTGATAAATTTAGCTCTTTTTTACTTAGCAAAAGTGCGTGTCCCCATTTGGCATTTAGCACAAAATCCATATATCGCTTTAGCATTTTTTTATCATTTGTGGCTAGGATAAAGCGCATTGATTGTCCGTATTTCACGGCTCTAGCAGAAGTATTTATAAAAAGTGGCAAAAAGAGATTTTCATCAAAGGCAATCTTAAATTCGATTCGTTTATGTTTAAAAAAATGCAAAATATTATTTAAATCTTTGATTAAAAAATTAGGCAAAATTAGCTCATAAATATCATTTTCAAATTCTATTTTTAGCTCAAAAAGCGTTTGATATAAAATCGTAAAAAGAAAATTACTTGTATTTTTAAGGGCTTTTACTTCAAAAAATAGCGATTCAAAATCCACCACAATGATTCGGCAGTGAATCGCCTCCACCACTTCAAAGATATTTTTTGCAAAAGAGATATTTTTATCGCGCGAAATTGCCTTTGCTAGGGCAAATGCGCTTTTTTCAAAGCGCAAAATTTCAATGCCGTTTGTAAGCTGCATATACTTCACAAAGCGATTTAGCGCGACTTCAAGGCTATCCACAAGCACCAAAGCCACCTCATCATCGCTAATATCACAAAAGCAATCGCTCACAATCGCGTAAGCACCGCGATTTATCGCTTCATTCAAATCCGCGTGATTGCGTAAAATAAACGCATCGCCCTTTAGCAAGGCGTCAATTTGGCTTGTCGTGGCGTTTATGTGCGAGATTCGTGGCGAAGCGCAGATTTTTCCGCCGATAATTTCTACAAAATCATCTAAATACAATTTGTTTCCTATGATTTTATGGCGAGATTAACGCTCATTTAGCTAACTTTGCCTCCCGCGCTTGTGGTGGCAAAAAGCAACGCCACACCTTGCGAATCTTCGCTTGTAAGTAGCATTCCCTCGCTTTTTACGCCCATAATTTTGGTGGGCTTTAGATTGATAATCGCGCAGATTTTTTTGCCGATAAGCTCCTTAGGCGCGTAAAATTGCGCTATGCCTGATACAATTTGTCGCTTTCCAAAATCGCCAAAATCGATTTGAAACACTAGCAATTTTTCGCTTCCATCTATGCGATTCGCCTCTAAAATTTCGCCCACGCGAATGTCGATTCGCCTAAAATCATCGATTTTAATTTGTGGCAAAGTGGATTGCTTCGATTCGACACTTTGTGCCGAATCTCGCAATGACGGACTATTTTTTGCGGATTGCGTTTGCAATTCCTTTGAATCCACTTCGATTTTAGGAAACAAAGGCGGGATTTTAGTGAGATTAAATTGCGTCAAATACTTGCGATTTTTAATCAAATCATTATACGAATCAAGCGAAATCCCAAGCGATTTTGCCATATTTGTGGCACTTTTTGGTAGCACGGGATAAATCAAAAGTGTGGCTTTTGCCAAAATATTTGCGATGAAAACCAGCAAACTGCTCACTTCACGCACCCTACCCTCTTTCATCAGCTCCCACGGCGCATATTGCGTAATCAAGCCATTTGCCAAGTCAAAAAGTCGCCAAAGCTCCTCTAAATAGCGATTTGGCGTCATATTTTCCATTAGCAAATCAAGCGATTCAATGATTTCATCTACGCTTTTTTGCTCAAATTTTAGCCCAATAAAGTCATCTGCCTTAATATTTAGCGCGAAATATTTCTCACTCATTCCAAGAATGCGATTTAGCAAATTGCCCAAACTATCGCTTAACTCGGCATTTGCGCGTTCAATCAAAGCGCAAATCGCAAAGTCGCCATCTTGCCCAAAAGGCACTTCGCGAAGGAGAAAATAGCGCAAAATCTCTAGCCCATAAGTATCCGCAATATCCTTTGGATTCACCACATTGCCGACAGATTTGCTCATTTTTGCACCTTCAATGAGCCACCAGCCGTGCGTGAAAATGCGCTTTGGAAGTGGCAAATCAAGGCTCATCAAAAACGCTGGCCAAAAAATCGCGTGAAATCGCAAAATATCCTTACCCACGAAATGATAGGCGTTTTCAAAAAGCGACATTTTATTTTCTTTGTGCGTATTCCCAAAGCCAAGTGGCGTGATATAGCTTAAAAGCGCGTCTAACCACACATAAATGATATGCGTAGTGTCATTCGCACTCTTTGGCAGTGAAATCCCCCAGCTAAAAGTCGAGCGCGTAATCGATAAATCGCTCAACCCATTTTCGACAAATTTTATAACTTCGTTGCGCTTAAATTTTGGCAAAATCACATCTTCATTTTGCGCATACCAATCCAAAAGTCGCTTTTCATACTTGCTTAGCGCAAAAAAGTAGCTCTCTTCTTTTATCTCTTTGGTTAGTTTCCCACAATCTGGGCATTTTTCGCCATCAACTAATTGCCTTTTGGTGAAAAATGTCTCGCAGCTCACGCAGTAATTCCCCTCGTATTGCCCTTTGTAAATGTCGCCTTTTTTTTGCATAATCTCAAAAGCGCATTTCACGCCATCATCGTGGTAATCATCTGTCGTGCGGACAAAGTAATCATAGTCGATTCCAAAGTAATCCCACAAATTGCGGAATTTCGCGCTAATCTCATCGGCGTATTCTTGTGCGGATTTGCCTTTTGCTTTCGCGCTATTTTCTATCTTTTGCCCGTGCTCATCTGTGCCTGTTAGCAAAATCGCATTATTACCTTTAAGAATCTGATATTTTTTAAACGCATCACAAGCGATTGTCGTATAGGCGTGTCCTATGTGTGGAATATCATTTACATAATAAATCGGCGGAGTTATAAAT
>JBNMJF010000036.1:0-9787 GCA_050873665.1 Helicobacteraceae bacterium | reverse complement strand
CGCCTCGCAATGACGAGAGAGTAGAGAGATTCTACTTTTTGCGAAAGCAAAACGAAGCAAAAACTTTGAATAATGATTCGCGCTTGTTTCGTAGCCGATTCGCAAGGCGAATCGCAATCGAAGTAATGGCGGTGTGGCTTTGCACGGCGATTTGTCCCTTGCAAGGAAATAAGACTTGGTGTCTATTGACAAAGCAAGGGGCGAATCGCCGTGTGAATCGCATACCAAAGACACAAATTGTATATAGCTTACAGCGTAAAGCAATACGCCACGATTATATTTACCACCATTCCCACAAGCAACAACGGCGTAGACCGTTTGACAAGCGCGATTGGGCTTATTTTGGTATATCCTGCTAATACCAAAATCCCGCCTGATATAGGCGAAGCCGCGCGTCCTAAGCACGAGGCGATTTCTATGGGCAAAACTAACACCATTGGGTGAATCCCTAGCTTTGTGGCAATATCTGGGGCAAGTCTGCCAAAGGCGTTAAATGCGGCGATTCCGCTCCCCATAATCACTGTGGCAAAATACACGATAAAACTGAGCAGCGTTATGGTTAGGATAATGGCTGATGCGCCCATATTTGAGACCATATCAGCGATGATACCAATGCCACCAAGTGCTTTAATGCCCTCCGCAAAGATTCCCGCAGCGATGATGATAGCCACCACAGTGATGAAAATATCTGCCATTGCGCGTAAAATCACCATCATATCTTCGCCAAGTTTCTTTGCATCGCGGTGGCGGATAAACTCGATAGCAAACACAAGCGCAATGCTAATGAAATTTGCCGTGATGACATCGAGCTTTATCCCCATAAAATACGCGCTAAACAAAAACACAATAGGCAACCAAGGCAAAAGAATATAAAATGTCGGGCATTTTGGATTCACAATCTCTGGAATCTCCACTGATTCGTTGTTTATGCCATTTATCTTATCTCTTTTATCCATATATGCGTAATAAAATGGAATTAAAAGCGCGATAACCACCACATACGCCACCACGACATAGAGCTGATAATCCAAAAACAGCCCCACGACATTATCTTTTTCGCCCACCATATCCGCCATATTGATAGAATTGCCGTCCTTTGGACCATAATCTAGCGCAATTAAAGATAGCACGGAGGCAGCGGTAATGGGGCGAATCCCAAGCGCGATAAGCACAGGATAAATACACGCAAGTAAAAGTATAAGCAACCCAGCGTAAGATGAAATGACGATTTTTAGTGCCATACCGACTACAAAAGTCCCGCTTAGCACAAGATATTTATTGCGAATTTTGCCTAAAGGCTTATTTGCCAAATAAGCGAGTTTAGCGGAAGCGTTGATATGCTTCATATACGCAGCAAACCCCGCCACAGACATTATGATAAGCCCTACACCAGCGAGATTTTTCTTAAAAGTCGCGGTGATAAAGCCAAAGCTATCAAGCAGATTTGTAAGAAATGTGATTTCGCTTGGATTACGATTGGCATTTGGGATAGGCGTGCCTGTGAGATAAAATGCAGCGATAAGTATCACAATGCCTGAAACAAAAAAGACAAAAATGGGATTATAACTTTTAAGCACTAAATACGCCACAATGCCCACGAAAAGCAAGGTGCAAAGTATCATTAAGAGATTCATAGAAATCCTTTTTGTGTGGTAAAATAAAAGCGATTATACAATAAATTTTGAGCGAATCTAACTCTAAAATGGCGAATCGCCGAATCTAAAATAAATCCACGAATCCAAAGCGCGAATCTAAAGCGCGAATCAAGCCCGAATCTAGCACAGATTCGGCTAAAACTAGCGCGAATCAAAGGCGAATCTAAAGCCCGAATCCAAATCCTTACAATCCCACCTCATATAGCTTTTTTCGCTCAGATGAGCTTTCGATATTTAGCTGTTTGCGGTATTTGGTAATAGTTCGGCGGACGATTTTCACGCTAAATTTATCCTCTATCATTTTTTGGATTTTCACATCGCTTAGCGGGTTTCGCTTGTCCTCATTTTTCACGCATTCAAGCAAAAAGTCCTTAATAGAGGCATTTGAAGTATCCTCGCTTATCGCCGTGCTAAAAAACGCCTTAAGCGGGAAAATCCCGCGATTGCATTCCAAATATTTATTTGCCACCGCGCGTGAAATAGTGCTTGAGCTATGCCCCAAATCTTTGGCAATGTCATTTAATTTGAGCGGTTTTATATCGCCCCCAGCGAAAAAATCATATTGATATTCCAAAATCATAAGCCCGATTTTTTTAAGCGTAGATTTACGCATATTGATTGAATCCACCAAATCCCGCGCCTCACGCAATTTTTCTTTAATGTCGGCGTTTTTGGACTTCAAGGCGCGTTCATCAATCAAAATATCAGGATAACAACTATCATTTAGGCTCACTTCAAAGCCCTCAATCGTGCGATTTATAAAAATCTCAGGCAAAATCTGCGAATCCTTTGGAAAATATTCGATAGCTGGTGGCAAACGGCGGCGAATCTTATAAATGATTTTCATCGCGCTTTGATAGCTTGGATTCGCACTATATGCTTTGTGATTGTCTAAATTATTGATGATTTCAAACGCCAAATCATACATTTCATCGCTCAAATCAAAATCATCTAGCTGAAAAATCATCGATTCCTTTGCGTTTATCGCGCCCACGCCCGGCGGGTCAATCTGCGAAAATCGCAATCTTGTGCGCTCTACCATTGCCACATCTACGCCCAAATTCGTATCAAAAGATTGCGCGATTGTCTCGCAATCGCCCTCAAAATAGCCCTCTTCGTTGATATTATCGATGATTTTATACGCGATTTCTTGGCTTATGGGCGTGGGAAAAAGCGACTCGACAATCTGCTCCTCAAGCACATCATATAGGCTTTTTTCATCAATGGTATATTGCTCGATTTTATCGCTCATATATCGCTTGGCATTTTGCTGATTAAAAGGCTTTGGCGATGATTTTGGTGGCGGTGGTGCGCTAGGCAGAGACATACAGATATTATTTTGCACTTCCACAAAGGGATTTTGCGCGGCAAATTCGCTCAAAACCTCGCTCATCTCTAGCGTATCGCATTTTAGCATAGGCAAAAAACTCCGCATTGTGGGCGTTAATTTTGCCTTTAGGCTTTGGGATTGCTTTAGCTTCATAGTTTGAAATTTTCCCCAAGATAGTGGATTCGCACAAGTTCGTTATCATAGATTTCCTCGCTACTGCCCTGCGCTAGGAGCGTCCCGCTTTTGATGACATAGGCTCTATCGCACACACTTAGCGTCTCACGGACATTGTGGTCGGTGATTAGCACGCCGATATTTAGCGAAACTAACTTTTCAATAATGCGCTGAATATCAATCACAGCGAGTGGGTCAACCCCCGCAAACGGCTCATCAAGCAAAATAAATTTTGGGCTTTTGGTAAGCGCACGGGCAATCTCCACGCGCCTCCGCTCTCCACCACTAAGGCTAACGCCCTTGCGTGAGCGAATCGAAGCGATATTAAACGCCCCTAGCATTTCCTCAATGCGCTGCTCTCTCTCATCGCTGTCCTTGATATTTACCTCCGCTGCAAAGGCTAGATTTTCCTCCACGCTTAAATCCTTAAAAATGCTAGATTCCTGCGGTAGATAGCCGATGCCAAGATTCGAGCGTTTATGCAATGGCAATTTTGTAATGTCCGTATCATTCAAAAAAACTTTCCCACTACTAGGCACTAAAAGCCCACAAATCATATAAAAAGTCGTGGTTTTCCCCGCACCATTGGGTCCCAAAAGCCCCACAACCTCGCCACTACTGACATCTAGCGAAATGTCATTAACGATTTTGGTTTTTTTGATATGCTTGTTTAGATTTTGCGCTCTTAAAATGTCCATTACTTCGCCTTAAAAACTCTCTTTAAATTCGTAGATTCTATCATTTTTTGTTTTGTGAATGCTGATAATGCAAATATTTTCAAAGGCATTTTTCAAAATACCAAAAAGTTGCGAATCGCCCCATTCCACGAAGTGAATCCCGCTTTGCTCTAATAAATCCAAAAGCCCCAAATCAATCGCATAATCCACGCCTTTTTGATATAAATCGTAGTGGTAGATTTTTGGCGTAGATTCTGCAGAATCTGCACTATTTGGTAAATTATAGTTTAAGGGTAAGGTGGATTCTACTTTTGGGATAAGCCAAAAGTAGCAAAAACTTTTAAGCGGTTTTTTTGATTTAATTTTTTTGTTAGATTCGTGCAACGAATCTACAACGGAAGGATTTTCGGTTTGGCTTTCGTAGTTTTCGGCAAATTTGGGGCGTGAGACTAGACTTGGTGTCTGCGAACGCCCGAAATTTGCCGAATCTACGGAATGCAATTCTAAAGGCGAATTGCCCACGCAATAAATATGCAATAAACTAAATGTCGGTGAGGTTACGCTATCTTTAATGCCGATTTTCTTGGCAAATTCCCTTACAAGCGTGGTTTTCCCTGCGCCTATATCGCCTTGTAATAAAAAAATAATATGGTGATTTTTAGCGATTCGCATTAAAATCTCTGCGCAAACTTTGCCTAAATCCACCTCATTTGCGTGAAATATCGTTTGTGATTTTTTGATAGATTGCCACGATTCTACGCTATGCGTAGAATCTCGCAATGACGATTCCAAAGGCTCTACTTCGTCATTGCGAGGCGATTCATCGCCGAAGCAATCCACTTGCCTTGAATCCACCACCCTCACACGCGCTCCTCATTTTCAATGGTAAAAATTTCTTTGATTGTTTTGCGTAGTTCGCTTGAATCTGCCGTGCTTTGCGTGGGATTCGCGCTTTTGTTTTGGATTTTAACATTGCCAAAAATCTCTTTTAAAATCTCTTGTATTAGCTTAAAATATGGCTTTAGCTTTGCCTTTGTGGCGTCATCGGCGCGTGATTCCCAAGTCAAAATACCATTTTCCAAACTCACAAACGAAATATTTTTGCTAAAAATCTCCCCCAGCTCGTAATCTCTCTCATAAATTTTGCTAATTAGATTTTTAAACTTCATCGCTGGATTGTCGCTAAAGTCGCTTGAATCGCGCTTTGAATCCGCATTGTCTTTTTTGGATTCTTCGCTTCGCTCAGAATGACGAAATGGGGCGGATTCTTCGCCTAAAGGCTTAGAATGACTAGGCGTAGCATTAGATTCGCCCAAATTCGCGCTTGAATCTTTGCGCACTTCCACAGACTCCGCGCGTGATTCAACTGCATTTATTTCCGCCACTTCCTTTAAATCCCCAGCTTCTGCCAAAATCTCTCTCTCCATTTTGGCAATCACCCTATCAATATCTTGAATCTTTAGCGATTCCTTCATCTTTAGCATTGCCAAAAGTAGCACGAATCCCGAATCGGCGTTAATATTTAGCATATTTTTCGCCTCGCCCAAAATCTTAAAAAACCGCTCTAGCACGACTAATCCATACTTTGAATCCTTCTCTATCATCTTGCCTTTTAGAAAATCAATCATTTCATTTAGCACATTTTCCGCTTCATAGGCTTCAAATTCGCTTAAAAGGCTGTCGATTCGCCCATCATCACGCGCTAAAATCGCCTCAAAAAAATCATTAATTTTGCTAGGATTTAGTGAGCCAAGCATTGATGAGAGTTTATCAAGCGTGATATTGCCATTTGAAAAAATAATCGCTTGTTCAAGCATAGTCATCGCATCACGCAAACTGCCACCGCAATTCCTTGATAGCAGATTGATTGCTTTGTCCTCAAAAGCGACATTTTCCAAATCCAAAATGTGCTTTAAATGTGCCTCAATGTTATTTGGCGCGATTTTTTTAAAGCGAAAATGCTGCGTTCGACTTAAAATAGTAACGGGCAATTTCAGCGGGTCGGTGGTGGCAAGGATAAATTTCACATAATTTGGTGGCTCTTCAAGCGTCTTTAAAAAGGCGTTAAACGCCTCTTTAGTCAGCATATGAATCTCATCAATGATAAAAATCTTAAATCGCCCAAAGCTTGGCGGATAGGCGATTTGCTCAATCAAACTCTTTATATCATCAATGCCACGCGAACTTGCCGCGTCCATTTCGATAATATCCAAATGTGAGCCATCAAGTGCGGCTTTGCACGATGAGCATTCGTTGCAAGGTTCAGCTGTGGGGAATTTCTCACATTGCAAGGCACGAGCAAAGATTCGTGCAGAACTTGTTTTGCCACTGCCACGAAGCCCAGAAAAAAGATAAGCGTGAGAGACTTTATCAAGCGTTAGTGCGAGGGATAGCGTTTGGCGGACAGATTCCTGCCCGACTAAGTCGCTAAAAGTCTTTGGGCGGTATTTGAGAGATAATGCTTTTGGCATTTTTTAATCCTTTTTGTAAAAACTAATCTACTTTTTTGAAAACTATTTGCGAAATTTTATTTTTTTTAAGATTTATTTACAATATTTTAAATAGAATCATAACTTTATTTTAATTTTTTGGAGTGATAAAAACGCAATGGAGAAAATGACGGGAGCAAAAATGCTAATTGAGGCATTGCATTTAGAAGGCGTAGAAGTAGTTTTCGGCTATCCGGGCGGTAGAGTGCTATTTATTTACGATGAAATTTATAAGCAAAAATATTTTCGCCACATTTTGGTGCGCCACGAGCAAGGGGCGATTCACGCAGCGGACGGCTATGCAAGGGCGAGTGGCAAAGTGGGCGTGGCTATCGTTACAAGCGGACCGGGATTCACAAACGCCGTTACGGGAATCGCCACGGCATATACAGATTCAA
Organism: Helicobacteraceae bacterium; assembly: GCA_050873665.1. Taxonomy (GTDB): domain Bacteria; phylum Campylobacterota; class Campylobacteria; order Campylobacterales; family Helicobacteraceae; genus NHYM01. The sequence continues at coordinate 3,064 of JBNMJF010000036.1, read as the reverse complement.
TCCCGCTAGTAGTCATTAGCGGACAAGTAGGAATCACACAAATTGGCACAGACGCATTCCAAGAAATCGATGCGGTGGGCATCTCACGGCAATGCACGAAACATAATTACTTGGTAAAATCTATCAAAGAATTGCCACGCATTTTAAAAGAGGCATTTTATATCGCGCGAAGCGGACGCCCCGGACCTGTGCTAATCGACTTGCCAAGCGACATTTCAAATACGCTTGGCGAGTTTAACTACCCTGAAAAAATCTCACTTGCAACTTATAAGCCAAAGATTGAGGGCAACGCAAGGCAGATTGCAAAGCTAGTTAGCGCAATGGGGGGCGCGAAAAAGCCATTATTTTATATCGGTGGCGGGGCGAATCTAGCAAATTGTGCTGATGAGATTCGCGCAATAATGAAATCCACGCAGATTCCAGCAGTAGAGACGCTAATGGCGCGGGGCGTTTGTGGCGATACAAATCCGCTATTTTTGGGAATGGCAGGAATGCACGGCAGTTACAGTGCAAATATGGCAATTAGCGAATGCGACTTGCTAATCTCGCTTGGAGCGCGATTCGATGATAGAATCACGGGCAAATTAAGCGAATTTGCCAAACACGCAAAAATCGCGCATATCGACATAGACCCAAGCTCAATAGGCAAAATAGTCGATGTGGATTTCCCCATAGTGGGCGATTTAAAGCGCGTGTGCGAATCGTTAGTGCAGAATTTAGGCGATTTTGATAAAAGCAAAACCAAAGATTGGCTAGAGATTCTAAAAAGCTATCGCAAAAAGCACCATTTCAAATACGAAGATTCGCAAAAAATCCTTAAACCGCAATGGGTGATTGAGCAAATTAGCGAAATTTGTGGCGATAACGCCGTAATTACCACAGATGTGGGACAGCACCAAATGTGGGCGGCGCAGTTTTATGAGTTTAGCTCTCCGCGCAAATTCCTAACTAGCGGTGGTTTAGGCACTATGGGCTTTGGAATGCCAGCGGCTATGGGCGCAAAAGTCGCGCAAAGCAAATTGCCATCTATCGCCATCGTAGGAGACGGCGGAGTGCTAATGAATATCCAAGAGCTAATGACTTGCGTAGAGCAGAATTTGCCTGTCATCACAATCATTTTGAATAATAATTATTTAGGAATGGTGCGACAATGGCAGACATTTTTCTACGAAGAGCGATATTCGGCGGTGGATTTAAGCGCACAGCCAGACTTTGTCAAACTCGCCGAATCTTTTGGCGCGTTAGGCTTTAGCGTGGAAACAAAAGATGATTTCAAAAAGGCATTCAAAACCGCGCTAGATTCAAAAAAGCCTTGTTTGCTTGAAGTGAAAGTCGATAGAATGGAATCGGTCTTTCCTATGGTGGCTGCGGGTGATGCGATATATAATATGATGCTAAATTAGAGGTGTTGTGATGAAAAGAAGACGAGTGATTTCGGTAAATGTGCTAAATGAGCATAGCGTTTTGGCGCGGATTTCAGGGCTTTTTGCGGGGCGCGGATATAATATTGAGAGTCTAACGGTTGCGCCAAAGCCTGAGGGCAATGGCGAGGATAGCGGATTATCGCGCATTACGATTGTAACAAGTGGCGATGAAAAAGTTTTGGAGCAAATAATCAAGCAACTTCACAAGCTAATCCCCGTGCTTAGCGTGATTGAAGATAATGATATGTTAGAAAAAGAAACGATGCTTGCCAAAATCGCCATTACGGAGCCACTAAGTGATATTGAGGCACTTTGTAAGGCGTATAATGGGCGAATCGCAAATGCGAATGAAAAATTTATCATCATCGTTGCCACCGATAAGCCCTCCCGCATAGATAGCCTAATCACCGCGCTAAAGCGATTCAAACCCAAAGAGATTATCCGCAGTGGCGTGATTGCTATTGAGCGGAATTAATGCGCAAATCTTTGCGATTCGTAGGCGAATCTCACGCACTTTAGGCGCGAATCTAAAAAAATTAAAAAGGGGAGCAAATGCGATTATATGAAATAATTGAGAGTTTTAAAAAAGTGGATTCAAACTTTGTGGGCGAATGCAGTGCGGGGGATTTTGAGGTGCGCTCACTTTTACCGCTAAATCTAGCCACGCAAAATGACATAAGCTACATTGACCAAGATAAATATTTGCCAATGCTTGAATCTAGCCTTGCTGGGGCGATTTTCGTGCATAAAAATGTCTCGCATAAAAATGCGATTTGCGTGGAAAATCCGCATTTGGCTTTTGCTTTGGCGTCTGCGTTTTTCAAAACTCCGCAATTAAAAAGCACACAATCCGCCCCGCAAAGCGCGAAGATTCACAAATCAGCGCGAATCTTTAGTGGCGCATTTATCGGCGAAAATGTCGCGCTTGGCGAGAATACTACGATTATGCCAAATGCCGTGATTATGGATAATGTCGCTATCGGCGCAAATACTACGATTTACCCCAATGTCGTTATTTATCGCGATTCGCGTATTGGCAATAATGTCGCTATCCACGCAGGGAGCGTTATCGGAAGCGATGGCTTTGGATATGCGCACACAAAAATGGGAGAGCATATCAAAATCGAACATTTTGGCAATGTGATAATTGAGGATAATGTCGAAATCGGCGCGAATGTAACCATTGACAGGGCGGTTTTTGAAAGCACGATTATCAAAAAAGGCGCGAAAATCGATAATCTTGTCCAGCTTGGGCATAATTGTATCATCGGCGAACACAGCCTTTTAGTCTCGCAGGTGGGCTTTGCGGGTAGCACGACAACGGGGCGTAATGTCGTTTTTGGCGGACAGGCGGGGACAGGCGGACATATCCATATTGGCGACTTCGTGCAGGTGGCTGGGCGCGGTGCTGTGGGTAAAAATCTCCCACCAAATACCAAATGGGGCGGACATCCGCTAACAGAGCTAAGTGAGTGGCAGAGAATGTGGGTGAAATTGCGAAAAATGACGCGAAAATAGTGGCAATTTGTTCTGGGGTATGCAATTTCGCACTTGTAGAAAATTTTGGGAATCAACAGACTTTAGTCTAGTTTTATCCCAAAATTTTCTACAAATACAAAAGCCACACCGCCATTACTTCG
>JBNMJF010000035.1:0-9848 GCA_050873665.1 Helicobacteraceae bacterium | reverse complement strand
TTTAAGTTTGCATTTTGATTCCTTTAAAAGTGGTGTGGAAAGTGGCGAATCGTATGAATTGCGCGAATCTGCGCCGAATCGTCATTGCGAGGCGTTGCAAACGCCGAAGCAATCCAAACTTTTTCGTCATACTGAGCGTAGCATTGCGTAGCGAAGTATCCAAAGCAAAAGACTTTAAACAATGAGCAAAATAAATGAGCCAATAGCGAATCTGTGGAATTTCGCTTTGTGGATTAGAGTCTAGGGGAGATGGGGATTCTACTTTTTGCAAAAACCAAACGAAGCAAAAACTTTTGATTTTTTGGATTGCTTCGGGCAAAGCCCTCGCAATGACGGATAGTGGGCGCAGATTCACACTTCGTGCGGATTTGATTTTTAGAGTTTGTTTGGATTGCCACGATTCGGCATTGCCGAATCTCGCAATTACAGAGATTTTGTATTGATTTAGCAAATCTACGATTTGTCTTATAATGACGGCGTAGTAAGCAAAACGAAATGCAATGACAATTCCGCTCACCCCGTCATTGCGAGACTTTTGCAAAAAGTCGAAGCAATCTAAAATGCGTGATTTGAAATTAAGCGTGGATTGCCCTAGCATTTTCAATGCCTTAATGACAGCTTTGAGCAAAAAATGCCCTAAAATTATGGATTTTTGGCTTATGGATTCGTAGGGTTGAAATTTGTAGGTTTGTAAGAGGTGCGTTTTTTCCCCCCCCCCGAAACGGACGCAATGGCGTGAATAATGCGAATCTTATGATTTTGTAGATTCACTCGATTTATGATTTCACTTTGATTTAATTCCAAATTTTTGCCCTTTATTTTAGTAAAGTAATTTTGGGATTCTAATGATTTTCACTAAAAGATTTCTTAAAGATGGATTTTTGATTATATTTGGATTGCCACGAAAATTCGCTACGCTCATTTGCAGGGTTCGCAAGCGAATCTCGCAATGACGAGGTGGAAAAGATTCGCTTTTGGGACATTGATTCGCCTATAATTTAGATTCGCGTGATTTGGATATTTCGCGCTATTGCGCTCAGTATGACGAAAAAGTGGCGCACTAGCGAATCTTTGTGGATTGCTTCGGCGATTCGCTAAAATCGCCTCGCAATAACAAACCACTCCACCCAAAGACAAATTTCACTGCCACTTAAAATTGATACACATAGCTCAGCATTATCGTGCTTGAGCTACCCTTGTAGCTTGTCGTAATGCCCGTATTTTTGTCCTTTAGGCTGTAAATCGTGGGCGTTACATAAGTGATTTTGGCATTCAGCTCTGCGCCGTGATTGCCCGTGCTGTGGTAGTAGATAAAGCGCACAAGCCCCACATTCACCCAGCCTACCGAGATTAGCGACTTTTTACCCGCGCTATCTAGCCCTCTATCGGCAATTAGGGCGAGATTCATTCCGCCACCAAGCCCGATGAATCCGCCGATTTTCCAGCTCACCGCTTCATAATATTTAACTAGCAAATCCAAATCCACGCCCACATTTATCACATTAAACTTTGGGAATTTCGTGTATGACATTTCGGCGTAAAATCGCCCACCTACCCACTCATCTTCGCTCACAATCCCGCCCTTTAGCCCTACAGAGCCACTTCCGCTAAGCGAATTTTGCGTAGCCTTATTGCGATTGTCGTCCTCTGTGATATGCTGCATACTCACAATGTCGATGCCAAACTGCAACCCTACAAAGAAATCCACGCCGACTTTTTTTTGCTTTTTGATATTTTGAATGGTAATGTTGCGGTAGCCCAGCTGTTTTTTCCTATCTGTCAGCTTTTTGATTTCGGCGGATTTGGTTTGGGCTTTTTTGGTGGGCGTTTGTGTGCTTTGGCTTTTTGGCGAATCTATCGCATTTTTGGGCGAATCCGCCTTTGAATCTGTCGATTTTTGCGACTTTTTTGTGGCTTGATTCGTGGTTTTGGGCGAATCCACTTTTGGCAAATCGCTTTTTTGTGAATCGCTTGAATCCGCCTTTTGCGTATTTATGCGCTTTCTTGTGGTTTCTCTGCGCTTTTGATATGCCGAATCTTCGCTTGATTCGGTGCGATTTGTGGTGCTTTTAGATTGATTTGTGGGATTTTGCGTTTGATTCGTGGTTTTTGGCGAATCACCCCTTTTGCGAAACACCTCATCTTGGCTAAAAAGTGGCATAAAAGCAATGCAAAATATTAGCGCAGTCGCCCAAATACGGCACATTTTTCACATCCACTCTAAGATTTTGGTTACATCACTCGCCTCAAAAATCCGCAAATTATACTTATTTTTGGGCTTTTTGGGGACAATCGCGCTTGTGAATCCGTAAGATTCAAGCTCTTTTAGGCGCGAATCAATATTGCTAACTTCGCGTATATCGCCTACAAGGCTAACTTCGCCGATAAAGGCACTTTTGGGGCTAAGCGGGCGATTTTTATGCGATGAGATAATCGCCGCAATCAGCGCCAAATCCACGCTAGTCTCGCTAATCTTCATTCCGCCCACGACATTCACAAACACATCATAATGCCCCAGCGGAACGCCTAGTTTGCGCTCTAAAAGTGCTAGTAGCATATTTAGGCGGTTTAGCTCAAATCCCGTGGCACTTCGGCGCGGAAAATTACTCTCGCTAACAAGTGCTTGAATCTCAAGCACAATAGGGCGCGAACCCTCTAACACCACGCTAATGGCACTTCCAGCCACTTCGCCCCTTTGGCTAAAAAATAGCTTTGATGCGTTTTTCGCGCTCACTAAGCCATTTTCATTCATCTCAAAAATGCCCACTTCATTTGTCGCGCCAAAGCGATTTTTAAAGCTCCGCAAAATGCGGATTTCTTTGCTCGGGTCGCCCTCAAAATAAAGCACACAATCCACCATATGCTCTAGTATGCGCGGTCCTGCGATACTGCCCTCTTTGGTGATATGCCCGATGATAAAAATGCTAATTTGCAACTCTTTAGCAAGGCGAAGTAGCAAAAAAGTGCATTCTTTCACCTGCGAAACACTGCCCGGGGCAGAGCTAATCGCAGAGCTATACATAGTCTGAATGCTGTCAATCACGCAAACTTCGTAATTGCCACTACGCAAATTTTGCTCGATGCTTTCTAAATCAATCGAACTTAGCAAAAAAAGATTTGGGGTGATTTTGCCAAGTCGCTCGGCGCGTAGGCGAATCTGCGAGGCGGATTCCTCCCCGCTGACATACAAAACTGACTTTTTTTGTGGATTGCTTCGATTTAGGCGAGTGCCTGAATCTCGCAATGACGGGTTGTGTTGCCCCGAATCGTGTGCCGAATCCACCACGCCATTTGCCAAATTTAGCGAAGTTTTTAGCAAAAGCGTAGATTTACCCACACCGGGACTTCCACCGATTAGATACAATCCACCCGGGACGATTCCCCCGCCTAGCACGATATTTAGCTCACTCTCACCGCTACTAAATCGCTCCACGCATTCCATTTCCACTTCACTTAGTGGCAAGGGCTTAGATTCGGCGACTCCTAGCGAATCGCCCTTTTTTAGCACTTCTAAATCTTTTGGCTTAATCTCTACAAAGCTATCCCACGAATTGCAATTCGCGCATTTTCCCGCCCATTTGGTGCTTTGTGCGCCACAATGCTGACATTCAAAAATGCTCTTTGCTTTTGCCATTTATCAAAGCCCACTAAAGACATAATCTACCAAATTTTTCACATACCAATCTTTGTCAAACGGCACTAAATCCGCCGCACTCTCCCCGATGCCGACAAAAAGAATGGGCAATTTTAGGCTTTTTGCAATGCTGATTACGCAACCGCCCTTGCTTGAGCCATCTAGCTTTGTGATGATAATGCCATCAATGTCTAAAATCTCATTAAATGTCTTTGCTTGGTTGATTGCTTGCGTGCCTTGTGTGCCATCTAGTATCAAAATCTTATAAAAGTCGCTGACGCCTTTTTTGCAGATATTGGCGACTTTGATGAGTTCATTTTGGAGATTGATTTTATTCTCCAATCGCCCAGCCGTATCGATAAAAGCAATGTCGCATTTGCGCGAAATAGCCGCGTTAATCGTATCAAAAGCTACCGCCGCAGGGTCTGCGCCAAATTTGGACTTAATGCAAGGGATTTGCAGTCGTTCGCCCCACGCGCTTAGTTGCTCTACGGCAGCAGCGCGAAAAGTATCTCCCGCCCCAAAAATCACCTTTTGCCCTTTTGCTTTGTGAATCGCGCCTAGTTTGGCAATGGTAGTGGTTTTCCCCGCGCCATTTACGCCGATGATTAAATGCACTAGCGGTTTTTCGCCAATCTCACGCAAAGGCTTTACCTCGCTTAAAAGATTGTGAAAAATCGCCTCTAATTGCTCTTTTTTAGCGTTATTGCCTAGCGAATCTAAAATGCCCTCGATAATCTCATATTCGACATCGCACTCAATTAGTCGCTCTTCAAGCAAATCTTTAGCAATCGTTGCGCTTGATTCGCGCTTTGAATCGCCCTTAGATTCGCCAAATTTTTTAAAAAACGAAAACACAGCTTTTATTCTCCCAAAACGCGCTTTATGTCAAAGGCTATCATTTCCTCTGGCGTAAGCCCATCGTAGCTCATTTTTAGATTGCCATTTTTGTCATACAAAAGCATAAATGGAAAGGTTTGAATCTCATAATTCCCCACGAGCTTGGCAATATCGCCCTTATAAAACCACTCAAATTTGGTCGCCGAATCTTCGACAAACTTTTTTAGCTTTTCCACTTCCTCGTCCTTATCCACGAAAATACCGTAAATATTTAGCTTATCGCCAAATTCCGCATTGATATTTGCGATATGTTGCGCCTGTCCTAGACAATAATCGCACCACGAGCTTAGAAACACAAGCAAATAGGGCTTATTGTAGTTTGTGGATAAAATGTCCTCTTTTTGGCTAAAGGTGATTTTGTTTGATTTAAGGCTAATTAGCGAGTAAGTCGCTTTTTTGGGCTTTGAATCGCCACTATTTTCATCACACGCGACAAAAAATGCGCCAAAGATAATGGCAATCGCTAAGAATATTTTATTCATTTAATGTCCTTTTTTGTTGATAAACCACATAAACGCAAATCCAAGTGAAGGCGTAATATTGGGCGTTTTTAGAAACGAAAATGCGTCTTTATGCGGAATCTCAATGATTTCTATAAACTCATCATCGATTCCACCGCCATTTGTTTTTTTATCGCTGTTGCAAACTTCTGCGTAAAATACGCTTTGTCTGCTTCCGCTTGTGCCGACAGATGAGTAAAATTCGCCGATTTTTTGTAAATCTTTTACCTCATATCCGCATTCTTCTAAGACTTCCTCTTTTGCGATTTGTTCGAGTGTTTTGCCCTCTTTATCCACGAGTCCTGCGCAAAGCTCAAACATATAGCCGTCATTATTGCGTAAAAATACGGCTGGGCGGAATTGGCGGACGATGATTAGGTTGCTTGATTCGACATTGTTTAGCAATATGGAGACGCTATCGTTGCTTTGGACGACTTCCCAGCGTTTTTGGCGTCCATTTTCAATATAGCGCATTTCACGCACTTGGATATATTTGGAATCCTCACATTTGCGTAATTCTATGCTATTTTTATCTACCATTTTGGATTAGATTCGCGCTTTGATTCGCCCTTTTATTTGCTTACCACGCCATTTTCGCTGTCATTTTTGGCAAAATAGCTAGGCGTTTCGCCACTAAAATTATTCATAATGGCGACTTTGATTTGCTCCTCGTAGGTTTTGGCAAGTGTTAAAAACTCCGCCTTTTCCTCTTTGCCTAGCACGGATTTGGCGGTTTTGATGCTTAGGTTAGGATTTATGGGGCGATTATTTTTATAAAGCCCAAAATGCAAATGCGGTCCCGTGCTAAGTCCGCTATTGCCCACTTGGGCGATTTTTTGTCCATTTTTCACGCGCTGTCCTTTTTTCACGCTATAACTATGCAAGTGCGCATACAGCGTCTTTAAGCCATTATCGTGAATCACTTCCACGACTTTGCCATAGCCACTTTTGCTCCCTGCAAAGACGACTTTCCCAGCTGCTGCGGCGCGAACGGCTGTGCCTTTGGGCGCGGCGTAGTCGATACCATAATGCGGACGGCGGACTTTTAAAATGGGGTGTTTGCGATTTAGCGAAAAGCGCGATGAGATTCGCGCCCCAAATACGGGCATACTAAGCAAAAATCCCTGCATTTCATTGCCTTTTTCGTCATAATATTTGCCATTTGTGTGGGCGAAAAGGAAATTTGGACGGCGATTTGTCTCAATCAAAGCGGCTTTTATATCAGGGCTACCGAATCCTCGCCCCAAGCGGTATTTGTAATCATAAATCAGTGCTAATTTATCATCGCGCAACACGCTCCTTGAGAAATCTAGCGAATTTTTGTAGATATTGACAAATTCATTGGATAGATTCGTATCGCCCGTAAGCTCGTATAAGTCTTGGTATGGGGACTTTTGGATAGAGATGGCGATTTGTGCGTTTGATTTAAAATATTTGACAGGGATAAAATCGACTTTATAATCCACACCCTCGCGATATAGGTGAATCTGCATTTCATCATTTAGCGGAATTAGGGCTTGGAGTAGCATTCCATTGTCTTCTAATGTGTAATATCGCACTCCAGCGTAAATCTCAGCGGTTAGTTCTTTGTCCTCTGCGTGGAGATTCCAATAAGTTGAAGCTGGGATATTGTGCGTCTCTAAAAACTTTAAAAATGTCTCTCCATTGCCCCAAATGTCGCTTTTGCTTGTCGCGCCAAATGCCACCGCACTGCAAGTTAGCGCGATAGCTGTGCCTTTCAGTAGAGTTTTCATCAAAATGCCTCGCCTAAATTTTAGATAAAATCGAAATTATACAATAAAATCAAACGATATTTCACTATAATACAAAAATTATTTTTGGAGAGAGTGTATGAAAGATTGGATTTTTCCCAGCACAGCGTTTATAATCTTTCTTTATGGAATGGTTTTTTTAATCGCGCATTTGCATAACTACACAAGCGCGGATATGAGCCTATTTGACGGCTCTACAAAGGAATATCGCTACGATGAAGTTAGCAATTTCCTAAAAGATATTTCAGAGTCGTTTAAATAATTTTTGGCGAATCTTTTAAGCCGAATCCTTTGGCAAAATTTTAGCACTAAAAATTAAAAATGCTAATATTTTTGCCGATTTTAACCCCGATTAAAAATCAGTAAAATTTTCTAAAAATACTAGGAGAGTAGCGATGATAGTTAGGAACTCACCCTTTCCATCTCAAGTGTCTATGAACTCACAAAACGATAATAAAAAAGTAAATGACAAAGACAAAGTCGCAGATAGTGCGCCACTCCCGCAAGATTCAAAGGCGGAGGAAGTCGCAGAAACTGATAAAGTCGGCGACATAAAACAGCAAATCGATAATGGCACATACAAAATTGACATTAACAAAACTGCCGATAAAATGGCACAGGATTTGCTTCTAGACATTCGGGTTTATAAGGATTCGCCACGATAGAATAAAGGATTCGCTTTGGATTCGTGCGAATTTTTCTGCGAATCTAAAACAAATCCGCGATTTTATCTATAAGGCGCGATTATGTTACACACTTTTTTGCAAAACGCAGTCAATGACTTAAAATCCCTCATTGAAATCAATCTTTTAGACATTGCTGATATTAAGGTGGCAAATCACGAGGCGATTTTTTCGCGCTTGGAAGGCAAAAATAATCTAATCGAATCCTTTAAGACAAACAAATCAAACGCAGATATTGAAATGCAAAAATTACTCAAAGCACACCCAAATAAAGGCATCGAATCCTTGCTAGACGCGGAGGCTATGGCGATTATCGATGAAATGCGGACGAATCTAACGCATTTGCGGGATTTAAATAAGCATTATGCAAAAAGCGTCATCGCGGTGAGTGAGTTTTATAATTCGCTCATAAATGCGATGATTCCTAGCCAAAAGGTGGGATATAGCAATAAATCTTTTGCAAAAGTGGATTTTGCGACAAGCATTGAGGCGTAAAATGCGCGAATCCAATGCGAATCTAAAATAATTTAGGAGCGAAAAATGGGCGGAATCTTATCATCACTCCACACTTCAAGCACGGGGCTAAACGCGCATCAACTTATGGTTGATGTAACGGGCAATAATATCGCAAACGCAAGTGATGAGTTTTATTCAAGGCAACGCGTGATTGTCGCGCCTGAAAAGCCACTTTATTTTCAAAAATACAATTTGGGGCGGGGCGTGGATATTGAGACGATTCAGCGAATCCACGATGAATTTACCTTTTCGCGCTATCGCAAGGCAGCAAGTGATGCGCAATTTTACGACACGGAATTTACGACTTTGCGCGAGGCGAGTGCATTTTTCCCCGAAGTCGATGGCGTGGGCATTTATAACGACATTGAGGAATATTTCAACGCGTGGAAAGATGTGGAGAAAAACTCAGCAGATTCGGCGCAAAAGCAAGTCCTAGCGCAAAAAACCCAAACGCTAATCACAAATATAAAAGACACGCGCAATCGCCTTTTTGACTTGCAAATCAAAAGTAGCGAGGAATTGCGCGTAACGGTGGAGGAAATCAACTCCATCGCCAAACAAATCGCAGAAATCAATCAAAAGATTATTGAGATGGAGGACGCCCACGAGCTAAAACAAGCCAATGAACTCCGCGATAGACGCGATGAATTGGAATTCAATCTCTCCAAACTCATCGGTAGCAATGTCTTTAAAGATAAGCTAAAAAGCCACTCACGGCTAAACTCTGAGAGCGCAGACTTTGATTATGGATATACGCTAAATATCGCTGGTGGCTTTAATATCGTAGATGGAATCCACCACCACCCCATTGTCATCGACAATAAAGACAATGAAAATGGCTTATATACGGTGTATTTTCAGGGATTCGACCATAAGCGCACGGATATTACGGATAAGATTACAGGCGGGAAAACAGGCGCGTTGCTGGATTTAGTGGCGTATGGTAAAAATGGCGGGAAAATCGGCAAATTGCAGGATTATATCAATCATTTGGATACTTTTGCGCAAGGATTCATCGAGGCGACAAACGGCATTTATGCCCAAAGTGCGACAAGCGAAATAATAGGCGATTCGCTAGACATTGACAAAACCGAAGTGCTATCCAGCTCCAAATACAACATAAAAAACGGCGGATTCGATGTCATCATCTACAATGCCAAAGGCGATGAGATTTTGCGAAAAAGCATTAAGATTGACGGCATTACGACAATGGAGGATATTGTCGATGAGCTAAATAAAAACACCGATGACAACAACGACAACAACCCGCTAAACGACTTTGATGACTACTACAAGGCGTATTATGACAATGGGGCAAAGCAGTTTCGCATTTTGGCGAAAAATCCGTCCTTAGGATTTAGCATAAGTATCGAGGATAAGGGCAGTAATTTTGTGGGCGCGATTGGCATAAATCGCTTTTTAGATGGGAACAATGCCAATGATATTGCGCTAAAAGCGGAATATGTCAAAGACCCGACTTTGATTCGCCAATGGAAAGCCCCCGTGAGCGGGAATTTTGAGATTGCTACGATGATGCTAGAGTTGCAACACAAAGATAGCGAATTTTATCCCGTGCGTGGCAAAAAGCAGGAAATGACACTGCCAGAGTATTTTCAGTTTGTAACAGGCAAGGTGGCGAGTGATACCGATGAGGTGGAGACTATTAGCGACACTAAGCAGAGCATTTTAAGCGCGGTGAAAAAGGAATATCTGGCAATCAATCAAGTGAGTATTGATGAGGAAATGGTGAATCTCATCAAATTCCAAAGTGGCTATGCGGCAAATGCAAAGGTAATAACTACAATAGATAGAATGATAGAGACTTTGCTAACGATTAAGCAAT
>JBNMJF010000034.1:0-9927 GCA_050873665.1 Helicobacteraceae bacterium | reverse complement strand
GGCATAGGCGATAAAAAAGCAGAGGAAATCATCAAATACAGAGAAAAGACTCCATTCCAAAAGCCTGAAGACATTAAAAATATCAAAGGCATTGGCGATAAACTATTTGACAAAATCAAAGATAAGATTGAAGTGAAGTAGGATTCGCGCTAAGTAGATACGCTCTTAACTACGCAAATGCACCTTAATCGCAAAGATACTTGCAAAAATAGCGCAGAGAGTCATACAAAGACTAGTGGCACTGCCAAAGGCAAAGAGAGTATTTGCTGTCATTTCACTTTTTTGAATTGTATTTGGCACACATTAGCTCTATTATAATGGTGAATATAATTCTGCTCTACCCTATCTTACTTTGCTTAAAAATCAACATAAATCGCTCGAATTCAATAAAATCACCAGTGATTTTGGCGCATTTTTGGCGAATCCTGCGCTTAAAACTTGTGCTTTGTTGAGATAAAATTTATATTATTTGAGGATTTTCCACTGCCCTACTCTAAAATATCAATACAAACAAATCCTAATATATCATCTTACTAATTTTTGATATATTGCGAATCTATCACGAATCTAGCACAATTACCGCATATCATATTATATAATATGATATTATATCACTTCATAACATTTGATATATTGTAAATGTATTTCATATCATTGTAAAGCATTTAAAAGCTTTTACTTGTATTTACTTGCTTTATATTGATTTTAATTTCTATTAAACGCATTTACAATCCATAAAGTGTAACTAAAAGTAATATAATCAAACTAAAATCATATAAAATCTACTAAATGCTTGACATTGATTTCAAAATCTACTAAAATGCTGAGCATTATTTTAAAATATATTAAATGATTTTACTTGCTTTTAGTTTATATGTATGGATATTAAGGGCTATTAAGAGCATTTATATGATTTTAGGTTCATTTAGTTGCATTTGGTAGATTTTAGGATATGCTAAGCGCATTTAGTCGCATTCTAAAGCATTTAGTTTAAATTAAATGCAATCTAATGATACTAAAATCATTTAAATGCATTTAATATATTTTAATTGCAGTCGATATAGTTTCATAGCTTGTAAAGCGAATCTCTAAAAATAAAGGATTGATATGGTAATTGCAATCGTAAATGAAAAGGGTGGCAGTGGCAAGACGACCATAGCCATAAATTTGGCGTGTAGATTAGCAAAAGACGGCGATAAGGTAGTGCTGATAGACGCAGACCCGCAGAAAAGCACGGAAGTCTTTTCAAATAATAGGACAGATTCGGGCTTACCCGCGCTGTTTTCAAATATCTCTAAAACGGGCGTTTCGCTAAATGATGAGATAAGCATTCAAAATCGCAATAATGATGTAGTCATCATCGACACAGGTGGGCGCGATTCGCGTGAAATGAGGATTGCTATGAATCGAGCAGACTTGGTGATAATCCCCACCGTGCCAAGTCAGCTGGATTTGGCGGTGCTAGATAGAATGCTAGATATTTACTCTCTAGCCCAAGCGAGTAACCCGAATCTAAAGGCTTTGGTGCTTTGCAATCGTCTCTCGCCAAATCCTTTGTTAAATAAAGAGATAAGCGAGATTCGGGAGTTTGTGCTAAATTGCGTGGAAAGTAAGCAAATCGAAGTCTCCGTGCTAGAGTCGCTTATCTTTGAGCGTAGAGCCTATAAGAAATGTATGGAGGATGGCAAAAGCATTGATGAATACTGCAATAATCCCAAAGATAAGGCGATTACGGATTTTGAGGAATTTTTTGAAGAGTTGATTAAGATAGGTGGCGGAGTGATAGAAAATCAAACCGCGCTAAGCAAGTAGCAGACAAGGAGCAACAAATGGCATTTAAGCAGATTAAAGCTAATGAAAATGAGGATATTAGCACACCGCGTGGCGAGACAATGGAAAGCGTGGTTATTAGCGAAAAACCGCAAACCAAATCTTTTAAAACGCTATCTTTGCGCTTGGATAAGGATTTGCACGATAGATTATTGACATATATGCGCACGGAAGCGAAGTTTGGCGAGAGTCAGACTTATTGTCTAAATGCGGCATTGGATATTTGGCTAAAAAATAAAGGATTTTAACATTGAAAGGAGATAAAATGATTAGAGAAATAAAAAGCCTTGCGGGAGATTCAGGAGACTATACGCTAGAGCGCGTAAAAAATAAAGCTGTCGTAAAAAAGTTTAAAAATCGCAATGAATTCGTGCAATTTTATATCGAAAACATAGATTATATCACCTATAATCTCAATGACACGGAGAAAAAGACGCTATTTCGTTGCGTAATGGATATGAATATCAACAATGTCCTAACTATCTCATCGGATTTGCGCCGTAGTATGGCGGAATTGCTAAGCGTTAGTCAATCCACCATTTCGCGAGGTATCAATTCGCTTATTGATAAAAGGGTTTTGATTGCGCTAAATCCTAAAAATATGGACGAGGATACAAAAAATCTCTTTGGCGTGGCAAATAGCGATAAAAATAAATATCTCATCAACCCCGATATTGTCGGCAAAGGCTCGTTTAGAGATATGGTAAAAATGCGCGAAAAGGTTGTGAAGGAATTTAACTTTGAGCGAATGGAGTTTAAAAAAGAAGTCGCAAAAGAGATGGACTACACAGAGCTAGAGGAAATCACAGGCAACCCTGAGGCGCATAAAATCAAGCATATTGACATTAACAAAAAGGACGATTCAAGCAAAGAAATCGAAATTATTGTAGAGGAAAAAAGTGGCGAGGCGCATTTATTCTCGCCCAAATCGCCCAAACTAGCGACTAACAAACGCCAAGAAACAAAAGAGTCAGAGGAAATCAAAAGTGCGGTAAATGAACTGCTAGAACTCGCCCAAAGGGAAGAGGAGGAATATATGGCTAGGAAACAAAAGCGCATAGAGGCGATTGAGAAGTTGCAAAAACGATTTGTGGATTCGGGTGATATGGAAAGCTATCAGCAAATCAAAGATAGCCTAAATGAGTTGCTGTAAGATTTGTGGATTCGTGGGGATTTATAGGCTTTGCGTGAGATTTTGTGGGCGCGAATCGTGTGCTATAAATCATAAATTTATGGCATATTTTTCATAAAATCATTGATTTTTTGCATTGCAATGCAAAAATTTGCCAAATTTATTAAGTTTAATGGCGTAATGTTTTATGGATAAAAAGCAAAAATTGAAACCACAAAACTTATCAACAATACGCTAGAAACCAAACTTATAAAAAGCAATAAATCAAAGCCCACTAAATATCTGCCGTATTTTGCGTAAAAATTTAAGATTTTTTATTTTATAATCACATTGCCAAAGCAGGAAGTGGCTTTTAGCCTTTATGCTTTGGATTGTGAGATGGAAAGTGGCGGTTGTAGCCCTCCATCTTGCGCTTTCAAAAAGGGAAAGCGGAAATTGACTCCCTCCCTTTTGATTGCACTACTTTTAGCTTCATCATTTAACACAGCAGATTCAAAGCAATAGAGTAGGGCAGTGGGGGAATCTTGTGGCTATTAGCAATCCCACCAAGCCAATCATAAGATTTAATTTCATAATAATTTTTAAGATATATTTAAGAATAATTATCATAATATTGCGTTTCATTTTAAAAAATTTCAATTAAAAAAAGGACAAATTGTGAAAAACAACAAAATGATAAAAAGAACGGCGTTAAGCGTGGCATTGGGATTAGCATTAGGAATCGTAGGCGTAAATGCGGAGGAAGGCGATTCAGGCGCGGTGGCGGAGCATTTTAAGAAAAATTACTCTTACGCTGCGCAAGTTGGGGCGCAATACACGCAGGGATATTACGATTCAGCAGATGGCACAACGACAAACAAAAACAACTTTCAAAGCCTTTATGCGTATTTGGGCTTTGAAGGCGTGGAGTTTGAGCGATTACGATTTGGGCTAAACCTAATGGGTAGCGTGAAGCTAGGCAAGGGCAGGGCGATTTATGACACAGATATGAGCGCGAATGCGATTTTATATCAAGGATTCATCGGCTACACGAGCGAATATTTCGATTTGAGTGCTGGGCGCGAGGAGTTGGACTTAGAATGGGTAAATGACTATGTCGAAGGGGCGCGATTCGCCATTAAAATCCCGCAGGGTGGGACTACGATAAATGCGTATTGGTTCTATCGTAAAGCGGTTGCGGATAATAACGAAATCGTGCAGTTTGAGGACGGCAAAATCGGGCATACGATTATCGCGGGGATTGAAAATAACTCTTGGGAGCCTTTGGCGATTGAGGCGTATTTTGTGAATGTCGATAGCGCGACTAAATATGTCGCTGATGGGCTACCTAGCTTTAATGGCGCGTGGGTAGGGGCGAATCTATCCTTTGGTAGCGAAGATTTTGTGCTGTCAAATACGAGCGTTAAATACACTTATTTACATAGCAAAATGGCGGATTGGCTAGATGCGCATTTCTTACAGGTTGAGGAGGATTTGCTTTTCAATGTCGCCGAATCGCATAATTTCGGGCTTAAAGTCGGCGTAATGAAAGTCTTTAATAAAAAGTCAGATTCACAAAACGGCGTTGTCCCGCTTAATGCGCTAGGCGACCAAAGACCGCTAGATAAAGGCGATGAATATTTATATAATTCAAACGCGCTTACGGCTTATGTCGGCTTTGGATATAATTTCGCGGATTATTTGGGATTAGAGCTAATCTATGGCAACACCAGCGGAATTAACGGCAATATCAGTGGCGGAGCGAATAAGGAAAAGCCCATTAACGCAGTTGAGCTAAATGTTTCTGGCGGATATGAGGGCTTAGAAGCGGGAATCTCATATACGAAACTAATAAATACCGATAGTGGCGCAGCTAAGCGAAACCAAGACTTTTTCGAGGCGTTTGTGGCGTATAATTTTTAATGACAAAATCGCGTATTTTGCTAAAAAATGCGCGATTCGTGGATAAAATTAAAATTTGGAGAGTGAAAAAATGAGATTAGTAAGTTTTTTTGGCATTTTTGTGCTTGGATTGGCAGTCTCTTTTGGCGCGGACAAGGACTTTGAGGGCGAGGCAAAGATTATCCGCGGTATGCTTGATAAAAGCGTGGAGACTTATAAGAGTGGCGATAATTTGGCTGCCAAAAAACTCGCAGAGGACGCGTATTTTCAGCATTTTGAAAATATCGAAGGGCATATCGGGCGCAATATGGGCAAAAAAGCGTTCCTAATGGAGCGCAAATTTACTAATCTCCGCAAACTATACCAAAATAAAGCCGACTTAGAGCGCATAGAGGCGTTGATTGCGGGGCTTTATTTTGATATAGATGAGGTGATTCCTATCCTAAAAGGTGGCGTTCGCTTGGTGGCGGAAGTCGGCGATACGACTTATGATAAGGCAAAGGCGGAGGCGGATTCGATAAAGGCAGAGGCGCAAAGAAGCGCGGAAGCGGACGCAATGTTTGCGGCGTTGATGGGGGAAGATTCGCCCGAATCTAAAGGCGAATCAAGTGAATCCACCGCCGATTCAAGCGCAAAAACAGCCGAATCTAGTGGCGAATCTACCGAATCCACAAGCGATTCAAGCCAAAGCATAGTCGCCACTATCGGTGCGCAAGGTAGTGCGGAATTTCAACAAGCCGCAGGGCTAAATCCTAAGCTGTATTTTATCTACGAAAACATAAGCGCGAAGTTAGATATTGCCGCGATGAAATTCCAAAAGGGCGATTTTGATGGCGCGGCGAATCTCATCGAAGATGCGCAATTTAGCGATTATCGCAACACAAAATTAGAGATTGCTATCAACAAAACCACGAGCAAGGGCAATAAGATTCAGCAAAATATGCGCCAAATCGTGCGTGAGATTCGCGAAAAATCTATCGATGAAAAGCGACTGCGCGAGGAAATCACGGATTTAAGCGATGAGCTATTTGACATTTTGCTAGGCATTGGCGCAGAGGAAATAGCGCTCGTGCAGGTTGAGGGCTTTGATGAAAGCGCAAATACGAAAGATTACGCCAAAGTGGCTGATGATATAAAAATCGCGCTAAATAATATCATCGAATCTTACGGCGATAAGGGTGCTAACGCGCTTATTGATAATCTACAAGGCGTGTATTTGGATATTTTTGAAGGTAGCGGAATGGAAAATAAGATTGGCGCGATGAATGCGGACTTAAAGATGAAAATCGAGGCGCAATTCACGCGTGGCGTGGCACTCATCAAAGCAAATGCGCCAAAAGATGAGTTGCAACAGACATTTGATTCGCTAAATGCGCTAATTGTGAGTTCGCTTGATTTTATACAAGATTCAAGTGTGTGGTTTTTGTTTATCTCCGCTCTTAGTATTATCCTGCGCGAGGGGCTAGAAGCGATGCTAATAGTTGTAGCAATCGTGGCATATCTAATCCAAAGTGGCAATCAATCCCGCACAAATATCGTGTATTCTGCGCTTGGCGTGGGCGTATTTTTGAGCTTTATCACAGCGTTTGCGGTGTATTATTTCTTTAGGGAATACGCAGGGCAGTTTAGGGAATTGCTAGAGGGCGTAACAATGCTTGTGGCAGTCGCCTTGCTACTTTATGTAGGCTTTTGGTTGCTATCTAAGGCAAATAAATGGAATGAGTTTATCAAATCCAGCGCAAAAGAGGCGATTACCAAAGGTTCAAGTTACGCGCTTTGGTGGTGCGTATTTTTGGCAGTTTATCGCGAGGGCGCGGAAACCGTGCTATTTTATCAAGCGTTGCTATTTGATTCAAACACTTCGGCGGACTTTAGCGCGGTAATCGGCGGATTAGCCTTAGGGTGCGCGATTTAGTGGTGCTGTATTTGCTAATAAAGCGCGGTGCGGTTAGGATTCCTATAAAGTTATTTTTCCAAGTAACTTCAATCATCATTTTCCTAATGTGCTTTAGCTTCACAGGCAAGGGCATAGGCGAACTAATCGAGGGCAAAATCCTAACGCCGACTTTGATACCCTATCAATTTGACGCTATATCGTGGGCTGGGCTTTATCCATACTATGAGAGCTTAGTCGCACAGCTAGTCATTGTGATACTTATCGTAGGTGGCGTGATTGCCACAAATAGACTTAGCAAAAAATCACCAAAAACAGGAGGTGCAAATGCAAAAAACTAATCGTTTTTGAGTGATTTTAAATTTTAAAAAATGAAAGGATAAACAATGTTAAAAAAAGTAGTTTTTGGATTGGCTTTAAGCTCGGCAGTCGTTTTTGCGGCGGAAGTGCCTATTGGTGAGAGCCAAGAGAAAAATGGTATGGAAATCGCGGCGGTTTATTTGCAACCTATCGAAATGGAGCCTAGAGGCATCGATTTGGCTGCGTCAAAGGCTGATATTCACCTAGAGGCGGATATTCACGCGACAAAAGGCAACAAAAATGGCTTTGCAGAGGGCGATTGGATTCCTTATTTGACGATTGCGTATAAGATTACAAATTTGGATACAAAAAAGTCTAAAACAGGTAAATTTATGCCTATGGTCGCTGATGACGGCGCACACTACGGCGCAAATATCGCTATGGAAAAAGACGGATTCAAGGCTGGAAACTATGAATTAGTATATTTGATTGAAAGCCCTGAAAAACAAGGATTCGGACGCCATGTCGATAAGGAAACAGGCGTGGGCAAGTGGTTTGAGCCGTTTAATGTGAAATATACATTTAAATATACAGGCGCACCAAAGCCTTAAGCAATTCGTCTCTTGCGTAATCTTCGCGGGAGTTTGAAAAATCCGCACTCAATAGACACCAAGTCTTATTTTCGTGCGGATTTTTCGGCACAACCCACGAATCTTACACAAGATACTAGAATTGCGGAACGCGTGGAATGTGTCGATTCGTCATTGCGAGGCGTTGCAAACGCCGAAGCAATCCACGAATCAATCGCGCGTAGCGCAACCGAATCTCGCCCGATTCGTGGTGCAAAAAATCGGATTCAAGGTTGCAGTAGTGCAACCGCCGATTTTTTGCTAGAAGCGGAATCAGCGAGGCACTCCCCTAAAAGCGAAAAAGCGGTAGCTTTTTGGCGCGTAGGGGAGCGGGGTGGGGGTGCAGCCCTTTTTGCGAAAAGAAAAATGCGATTTAATGAGTGTGAGAATCGTAGGTTATTTTGTCGAATCATAAATGATTGAGACAGCGATAAAAATTAAAATTTTAGGATTATAAATGTCCATCTATTTTGTTTATTTTTTTGCGATATTAGTGCCACTTGGTTTTTTAGGCGCAGTTTTTTTGGATAGTGCGAATCTAACAGCGCAATCCACGCCAAATCTGCAATCTACCACACGAAAGATTGCGCCTAAAAATCTTATCGCTTCCATTATCGTAGGCGCGGTTTTTGCCTACATAGCGCACTTTATCGCCACTAAAAATCTCCAAAATGATAACTTAGTATTTATCACAAATATCATTTTAGTTTTTAGCATTTTTGTGCTAATCGCCCTTTATTTCGCCCCAAAAATCGCAAAGATTGCGTTAGTAAAAGAGAGCGTTTTTGCGCTTACCACGTTTGGATTTTTTGTCCGCTATTTAAATGAAAGTGTGGATTTTAAACTTTTTGGTGCGGAAATCTTAGATTCGCTCACCATAAATTCTATCGCACTAACTCTTCTTGCGCTATTTGCGTGTATTTTGGTATTTTATTTGGTGCGAATCTTAAAATATATCACGCCCAAATTAGCCCTAGCGTTTAGCTTTGCTGTGGCGATTTTATCTATAAATCCCATTGTAGCGGACATTTGCCTAGCCTTAGTGCGGAAAAATATCCTCCCAAGCACCGAATCGCTGCTTAGCTATATCGCTAAAAGCCTATATTACGCGTTTTTGAACCCATATATTTTTATGGCATTTGTGCTTATTGTAGGCATTGTAAGTTTGCGAAAAATCCCGCGTGGGATTCGTAAAAACACCCTTTTTGATTTGGATTACCGCAAAAAATGCGCGACTAAAAATTTCATCACGCAAAAATTTATCCTAAATATTTGCCTGTGTATCGTAAGTGTGGGGATTTTGCTGTATTATGATTTATACGCGTCAAAGCCTATTAGCATTGATAAGCCTGTGGTGCTAGATGAGCCAAAGGGTGGCGTTTTTGAGTTTAGTGCCGAATCGCTGAGCGATAATAAACTCCATAGATTCGCCTATATTACAAGTGAGGGAAAAGAGATTCGCTTCTTTTTGCTAAATAAATTTGAGGATAGAAGCTCCCCTGCGGTGGCGTTTGATGCGTGTGCGCTGTGTGGCGATATGGGCTATATTAAAAAAGGCGGAGAGCTAATTTGTATCGCGTGTAATGTGCGGATTTTTCTGCCCTCTGTGGGGAAATTTGGCGGTTGTAATCCTATTCCGTTAGAATTTAGCAACGAAAATGGTGTGATTAAAATAAAGCTAAGCGATGTGCTTGGCGGGGCGAATTACTTTAGTAAAGTCGTTAGCAAAGAAGTGATAGACCCCGTGAATGGCGCAAAATTGCTTAACACAGAGGCACTTTATAACTATGAATTTAATGGGCGGACATATTTTTTTAGCTCACAAGAGAATTACAACGCATTCATAAAAGAGCCTGAAAAGTATGCGCCAAACGAGACAAGCGCACTTTATATAATCCAAAAATATCATAGTGAGAGTTAAAAAATGACGCTAAATATTATTAGAAAATCCATTGGCGGGAGCAGATTTCAAAAGATTTTAGCCCTTGTAACAATCATCGCAAGTTCGTTGCTGATTAGCTGTATGCTAAATATCACGCTAGGAATCGGCAATCAAATCGCCAAAGATTTGCGTAGCTATGGGAGCAATATTGTGGTGCTACCTAAGGGGGCGGTTTTGAGCGTGGAAGTGGGCGATGAGATTTACTCGCCCCTGCAGAGTGAGAGCTATTTAGAGGAATCTAAGTTGCACTTGATAAAGGAAATCTTTTGGAGAAATAATATAACCGCATTTGCGCCATTTTTAGACGCTAAGGTTATTG
>JBNMJF010000033.1:0-10182 GCA_050873665.1 Helicobacteraceae bacterium | reverse complement strand
CTTATCTAACTCCGTGATTTCATTGCCCACCGTGCGGATTAGCTTTGGTCCATAAAGTGCGAGTCCGATTGAGATTCCAAAGCCACCTAGCACCATTATCCAAATCGGCACGGCGGATTTGCTCTCCATTACCGCGCCACTAATGGCTTGATGGATTGCCGCAAGTGGTCCAATAGCGTTTGCCACATCGTTTGCGCCGTGTGCAAAGCTAAGCAACGCAGCGGCAAATATAAGCGGAAATGTGAAAAGCTCCCCGATTGAATCTTTTGTGTTATTTAGCAAATCCGCCTTTTTGGCAATCATAGGCTTTGTGATGATAAAAATAGCGATTGATAAAACAAGCGCGATGATGATTTGCGTGATGATATGCAGTGAAACTATCTTTGATAAGCCTTTTTGCAACAAATACAAAATAAAGCTCCACGACATTACAAAGATTAAAATCGGCACGACTTTTTTGGCGGCTTGTGGTTTGTCCTGCTTGTAAGTTATGGTGCGTTTGATGATGATGAGAAACAACGCTGCGATTGCCCCGCCGATAGCAGGTGAGATTATCCAGCTAGAGGCGATTCCTAGTAAAACGCCCCAATGCACCACGCCAAAGCCACCTGCGGCGATTGATGAGCCAATTAGCCCACCCACAACGGAATGCGTAGTAGATACAGGTGCGCCGACAAAAGTGGCGAGATTGAGCCACAGCGCACTAGAAATAAGCGCGGCTAACATTACAGCGATAAAGATTTTTGTGTCGCTAAATGCGCTTTGGCTTACGATTCCAGAGCGAATCGTATCCACGACATCACCACCTGCGATGATTGCGCCACCTGCTTCAAAAATCACAGCTATGATTATTGCCATAAACATAGTCATCGTTTTTGAGCCGACAGCGGGACCGACATTGTTTGCGACATCGTTCGCACCGATATTCATCGCCATATACATACCAATGACAACGCTCACAATCAGCAAGATATTGTTCGTTACATCGCTAAAGATTATCGCAATAAGCGAAGCGATAAACATAAATACAAGCACGATACCGATTTTGCGTATGTCTTTCACGCCAAACTGCGTGGCTTTTTCGATTTGTGTGATATTTTTTATGTCCATTTGTTTTCCCCAGACTATTGAATTTTGTAGAAAGGCGATTACATTATAACAAAAAATAAAAGGATTTTTGCAACATTTTTGCGCAATTTTAAAGGATTTTACAAATAATATGTGTATTTTTTGGGCAAAAATCTAAACATTCTAACAATTTTATGTAAAATTAAGCTAGAATCAGAGCTCATTTTTTCAAGTCATTTTAGGGGACAAAATGAAACTTTTTAGAATAAATCAGCCAATCGCGCTATTTCTCGCACTAAATGCAATCTTTAGCGTGTATTTGGCTATTAGCGTGGATTTGCTTAGCGGGATTTTGCTTATTGTCTTTAATATTTGCGCACTCATCGTTCATAATAGCGCGAATCGCTATGATTTCATCAATGTATCGGGCGTTGAAGTCGATAAATATGTGTTTGAGAAAATCATCGCGCTTATTCCATTCAAAGTCAAATTTATGGATTTAGATGAAAATGTGCTAATCAGCAATCACAGCGCGATTAGCTCGGATTCGGGCGTGATTTTGGATAGATTCAAGTTGCAAGATTCAGAGATTTTAAGCGCGAAAATCGATGATAAAATCTATCATTTTTTTGTGTATAAAGGCGCGATTTATGATGATAAAAAAGCCGTAGTGGCGCATTTGCAAGTCGAGCTAGTGATGGATAATATTTTGCGCTACCTAAATAAGGACAATATCAAGGATTTTAGCGATAATGAAAAATTGCTAATGGCGTTTGAAAATCTCAATGACGCGCTTATGATTTATGAAATGGGCGATGAATCTAAAAAAACAAAAGCTATAAATCCAAATGATTTGGATATTTCAAGCGAGTTAGGCGAATCGGTTGAATCTAGCGATTTAGGCGATTCGGGCGATTCGTATAATGATGCGATTCGCCCAAGCGATTCGGGAAAATTTTTCATCACAAGCCCTAGTTTTGATGCTATGCTTGATTTTGTGGATTTGGCAGTGCAAAATAATTATATTTTGGATTTATTTCACCCAAGCGAAAGGGCGCGAGTGGAGACGATTTTAAATAGCTTAAAAAATGAAAGTGTGCTATTTGAAAGCCTTATGATAAATGACAAAGGCACTTTTCCTGTGGAGATAAACGCAAATATCATAAGCGCGGATTCAAAAAATCTCATCAATCTAAATATTCGTGATACTTCGTTCCGCAAGGCACAAGAGCGAAAACGCGACAGAGCGCGAATCCTAAAAATGAGCCACAATGAGATTTTGCAAAAGATTCACATCTTGTATTTGGCACTTGATAAAATCAATCATTTGCTTGAATCTACGCAAGGCGCGATTGAAGGCATAATCGCCGAGCATAATGAAATGCAAGATGAGCTAGAGGGCATTATCACTTTGCAAGAAAAGGCACTTAGCGCGATTAATGAAATCATCAATTTTTACGCACAGACCGATATGAAAACGATGGTAGATATCATCAATCTAATCGAAAGTATGAAAAATTTGATTTTCACAAAATACATACTCAATAACTCAACCATTAGCATAATCCAAAAAGGCACGATTAACGAAATCTACTGCGACAAAAACGCCCTAAAAATCGTGCTAATCTCACTTATCAAAAACTCACTTGAAAATATCAACTACGCCAAAGGGAGCAATTTTTACGGCAAAATCATCGTAGAGATTGCCGAGCTAAACGACAGCCACTTGCTTTTAAGCATCGAGGATAATGGCGGCGGGACAGATGAGGGGAATTTGGAGCGATGCTTTGATGCGTTTTACAGCACACACAGCGACAAAGTCGGGCTTGGACTAAGCGCGTGTAAAATCATCGTGGAGGATTTGCTAAATGGCGAAATAATGGCGATGAATACCGAAGATGGCTTTAGAGTGGAAATCACTTTGCCCCGCGCTTAGGTGATTATAATCGCGTAATTTGTCATTGTAGGATTTTGGATTGTTGCTTTGGTGAATCTAATAGATTTGCTCTACCTCGTCATTGCGAGACTTGCATTTGACAAGGCGAAGCAATCTCGCCTTTCCCGTCATTGCGAGGCGAATCGTAGATTCGCCGAAGCAATCCAAAAAAAATAAAAACCGCACGAAGTGCGAATCCTTGCAAAAGTTTTTGCTACTTTTTGCTTTTGCAAAAAGTAGAATCCCCCTTAACCCCTTAGACTCTAATTTGCCAAGCGAATCAAATAAATAAAAATCCATCTTTAAGAAAATTTTTAGTGAAAATCATTAGAATCCCAAAATTACTTTACTAAAATAAAAAGGGCAAAAATTTGGAATTAACGCAAAGTGAAATCATAAATCATACGAATCCACAAAATCATAAAAATTCGCGCCCTTGCGCTCATTTCTGGGGGGGGGGAACGCACCTCTTTATTTAGTCCATTATCAAACCTACAAATTTCAACCATACGAATCTATAAACCAAAAATCCATAATTTTAGGGCGATTTTTGCCCAAAGCTGTCATTAAGGTATTGAAAATGCTAGGGCAATACACATTTAATTTAAAATCACGCATTTTAGATTGCTTCGACTTTTTGCAAAAGTCTCGCAATGACAAGGTGGGTGGAATTGTCATTGCGATTTGTTGCGCGTTTTGTGTCGTCATTGCGAGGGCTTTGCCCGAAGCAATCCACAAAATTAAAAGTTTTTGCTTCGTTTGGCTTTTGCCAAAAGTAGAATCTCTCTATCCCATAGACTCTAATCTACAAGGTAAAATTCCACCGATTCACTCTTGGCTCATTTATTTTACTCATTGCTTTAAGACTCGTGATTTGGATACTTCGCTACACTGCGTTTCGCTCAGTATGACGAATTATCCCCACTCCGTCATACTGAGCCTTTGTAAAAGGCGAAGTATCCATTTTGGCGACTTGCGAATCCTACGCGATTCACTCACTTTAGGCGAATCTATGTGCTTAAGATTCACACGATTCACACTTTTTGGATTGCTTCGGCGAATCTACGATTCGCCTCGCAATGACAAATCAAGGCAATCCACTTTCCACACCACTTTTAAAGGAATCAAAATGCAAACTTAAAAGGATAAATTTTCACGCATTAGAATTCGCGTGTGGTAAAAAGTCGGCGGTTAGGCAAAAGATTCGCCCACAAAGGGCAGATAAATTTTAAAACAAAAAGGAGTCAAAAATGGCAAAAGCAAAAGTAAAACATAGAGGCGCAGTAAGAGGCGATAATAGAAAAAGGTGTGGTGCTGGTAGAACATTGGCACAGAGATTGGGCGATAAAAAACGGCGCAAATAAGGAGGCAAAAATGGCAAAGTATAGTCCAAAAACAAAATTAAGACTTAAAGAGTTAGTAGAGGATAATAGCGTTTATCTTGGCGATATTGATACAAGCAATATCACAGATATGAGTGAGCTTTTTGAAAGTAGCAAAAGAACAGATTTTAGCGGGATTGAAAAGTGGGACACTTCAAAGGTTACAAATATGGAAAGTATGTTTAATTATGCGAGTGGTTTCAATCATAACATAAATGATTGGAATGTTTCAAGCGTTGAAAATATGCGAAGTATGTTTTATATTACTCCATTCAATCAACCTTTAAATAAATGGAATGTTTCAAAGGTTAAAGATATGGCTAGTATGTTTAATAGCTCAAAATTTAATCAAAACATAAACGATTGGAATGTTTCAAGTGTTGAAGATATGCGAAGTATGTTTGACTCTACACCATTTAATCAGCCACTGAATAAATGGAATGTGTCAAAGGTGAAAAATATGGCTAGTATGTTTAGTAACTCAAAATTTAATCAAAACATAAACGATTGGAATGTGTCAAATGTTGAAAATATGGAGGAAATGTTTAATGATAATTTACATTTTAATCAACCTTTAGATAAATGGGATACTTCAAATGTTAATAATGTAAAGCAAATGTTTTGGGGCGCAACTTCTTTTACGCAAAGTATTGAATCGTGGAATGTGCAAAACCTTTCCGATGAATATATGGATTCAATGTTTCACAAATTGTCGCCTTTGCAACGCAAAGAATTAAAGCTACCTTCTTGGTGGATTAAAAGATTTAGTAAGCCAAAAACTTCTACTTTTGAATCTTATGACTATTTTATTGTTTCAGCAATTTGTCAGCAACTTAAACTTGCATATATAGCAACTTATAATAGTTATGGTGGTTTTGAAAAACTTATAAAAAAATATCCTAGCAAAATTGCTGCAATGAAAGAGCAAAGAAAATCGCCAGATGGTATTTATAGTGATTGTGCAATGGGATATAATCCTAATGAAATCGGCGTTGAGGACTTACAATTTATCATTGGTATGAACAAAGAAAGATGTGATAAAATGTGTCAAAATGCACGCTTGGCAATAGTGGCAAAAACAAAGGGCGATAAAATCAGCGAAATTTTGGGAGTCTATGACACTATATTAGACGCTTTAGAAGCAATGCCTTACAAAAAAGAGCAATGTTATTTAGGCTATCAACCTATACTCAAAGCAAATGAAGTTGTGGGGAAGGATTTTAATATAGTTAAAAAGGCTATTGAAATGACACCTACTGAACCTAGTTTTCTTTATGTAAGAGGCAAAAGTAGCTATTGGTGGGTTGAAGTTAATGACAAAGGCATCATCACTAAAATCATCAAAGCATTGGAAAATGAAAACAATGAAATAAAAGATGAGATAATGGCATATAAAGATGATTTGCCAAAGGCAGATGATAAATGCCATTTTGAGTTTATAGAAATTATCATTTCTAAGGGTAGAGATTAGTAGGCGAATCGTGGCATTTAAAAATGCCACATAATGTAATCTTAAAAAATCAAATTTAAAAAGGAGCATAAAATGGCAAAGTATAATCCAAAGTCAAGAGATGAATTAGTAAAATTAGTCAATGATGAGAGTGTGAATTTGGGCGACATAGATACAAGTGCAATCACAAATATGAAAGATTTGTTTAAAGACTCGAATCGAATGGATTTTAGTGGAATTGAAAGCTGGGATACAAGTAGCGTAAAGACTTTTGTAAGCGCATTTGAGAATGCTAAGCACTTTAATAGCGACATTAGTAGCTGGAATGTCAGCAGTGCCACAAACTTTGCGAAAATGTTTTGGAATGCTACGGCGTTTAATCAGCCTATCGGGGCGCATTGGGATACTAGCAATGCCACAAGTATGATATATATGTTTTGTCAAGCTAAGAATTTCAACAACGGCGGAAAACGCTTTGGCGAAAAGTGGAAAATGGATAAAGTCAAATGGACTTGGCGAATGTTTTGGGGTGCGGAGAATTTCAATCAACCGCTAAATCATTGGAATGTCGCAAATGTCGAAAATATGCAAAGAATGTTTATGAATGCAAAGGCATTTAATCAACCTTTAGATTCGTGGAATGTGGCGAATGTCAAAAATATGGAGGAAATGTTTAACGGCGCAGAGAGTTTTAATCAAGATTTAAGCGCGTGGGGCGATAAACTAAGCAAAGTGATAAATGCCAAAAGAGCATTTGCAAATACAAAAGCATTGAATATAAATTTTATTCAATCGTGGAAATTTTCTAATGTTTGTGATAAAGATAATCTCACAAAAGGTAGCGCATTAGAAACTAGCACAAAAAATATCAAAAAACTTAATGATTTTATTGTCAGTCAAATTAAAATAAAAGAAAAATTTTATAGTGAGTGGGAATCTGTAATATTTAAAGATGCCTATACAAAATGGCTACCTAACAATATCAAAGATGAGTTTAGAATCTATTTGGCACGAAATGATGAAAATGATGAGATTGTCAAAGGTGATGAAAAATCTTGGGATTTTGCATTTTATGAGGTTTTTGAGCATTGCTTTTTGGTAGAAAAAGACAAAGAATATAATAGCGATAAAATTAGCAAAGATACGATGATTTATAATATTTTTCAAAAGCATAAAATAAGTGATTTGCAAAAAGATGAAAATTTTAAGCAAGATAAAGTTAAAGATATTTTTGAAAATAGTGAATTTAATATAAAATTAGATTCGCAAAATATGTGGATAGTCAATAGTAGCCTAACTGATGATAGCGAATTTATTTTTGGGCTACTAAATACTTTTATATTAGCGCAAAGCTATATCATAAAAATGCAAAAATTAGAGGAAAAAGCTAGAGAAAATAGCACCGATTCGGAAACATTGCAAAAGTGTTATAAGGAAATTTGCAATTTTGATTTACGATATTATCGTAGTTTGCCTATTTTGAACGATACATTTTTACAAGATATTTGGCGCAAAATGTCGGATTTTTATATG
Source organism: Helicobacteraceae bacterium (assembly GCA_050873665.1). Classification (GTDB taxonomy): domain Bacteria; phylum Campylobacterota; class Campylobacteria; order Campylobacterales; family Helicobacteraceae; genus NHYM01. The sequence continues at coordinate 2,813 of JBNMJF010000033.1, read as the reverse complement.
GTGGCACAAACTCACAAAGAGCTAAAAGAAATCATTTTGCAAATGGCGCAAGTCATAGGCGAGGAAGTAAAAGATAGAGAGAAAAAGGCAAGAGATGATGAAAAAAATCGTTTTGATAAAATAATGCTTATTATAGGACTTTTATCGTTAGCAGGTGCATTGGCGAGTGTGATAGCACTTATTAAATAAAGGCGCAAAATGAATTTCTTAAATAGACTCTTTAGCAAAGATTCAAAGGTAAATAGCGAATCACAAATGCAAGATTCGGTGCAAAACACAAACGACAAAGCCCCAAAAGAACAAAAGATTCGTAAATCAAGTGCGAATCAAAACATAATCACACCCAATCAAAATGAGCTACAATCCTACCTTAACAAATGGGACGCAATGGAAAACTATCGCAACCAAGAACACGCGCTAAATAAGCTATTCCACCGCACTTATCCGCACAATAATGATTTAGACGAAGTGCTAGTCAAAGTTGCCACGCTAAATGACTTTTATAGCACAAATATTTTTAATATTTTTGCAGTGGCAAAGCATATCCTTAGCATTTCGTGCATTGATTTGCGCATTCAAAGTGGCGATGAAAGCCTAGTAGGCGCAATCGCACAGATTACCATAAACGGCAAGGCAAAGTATCTCTACTCATTTGCGACTAAATTCTGCGCCCACCACAACGACAAAGACTTTGCGATTTATGATAGCTATGTGGAAAAAATGCTTTGGCACTTCCAAACGCGCGATAGATTCGGCAACTTTGTGAGAGATGATTTACGCGATTATGTCGCATTCAAAAAAGCACTCAATGATTTTCGCACATTTTATGCCTTAAAATGTAACTTAAAGCAATTAGATAGATATTTATGGTTAGCAGGGAAAACGCACTTTGCAATGTATGGGAAGCGATAGTTTGTGATAAAAAATTTAGTGATTCATTGTAAGGATTTGCGCGAATTTAAATAGATTCGCTAAAGATTCACACATTTGATTCGCCATTTGCCTACATTCGCCCAAATCCACATTAACAATCGCTCATTTTCTGCTATAATTCCGCGAATTTTTAAGATTTCGATTTGTAAGGATTATCGTGTATTATACGCTGGATTGTGGGTTTTTTGGCTCTTATGTGTTTGATTTGTCCCTGCTTGGGGTGCTGTGGATTTTTGGCATAAGCGTGGAGGCGGTTACAGGCGCGTTAGCGGCTGGACGGCACAAGATGGACTTATTTGGCGTCTCATTCATCGCGCTTGTAACGGCTATCGGGGGCGGTTCGATTCGCGATGTGTTGTTTGGACATTATCCGCTTAGCTGGGTGAAAGGACCGCAATACATTCTGCTAATCTGCGTCATTGCGACACTTACCACGCGTATCAAACGCCCTATGCTTACGCTAGAGCGCATTTTTTTGAGCCTAGATGCGCTGGGGCTGGTGGTGTATAGCATAATAGGCGCAAAAATCGCGATGAATATGGGCTATGGAATGATTTTGGCAATCACTGCGGCGTGTATCACGGGGATTTTTGGTGGAATCTTGCGTGATATTTTTTGCAATCAAATCCCGCTAGTTTTTCAAAAGGAAATCTACGCGGGGGTTGCGATTATCTCTGCTGCGCTTTTTTACGCGCTGGTGATGTTTGCAGAGATGAGTGAGCTACCAGCCACGCTAATCACGCTTGTCCTTGGCACGGCGTTGCGAATCTACGCCATTCGCCACAAGGTAGATTTGCCGATATTTGAGTATCGAACGAAATAGGAGTTTTATGATGTGGATTAGGATTTTGGCGTTATTTTTTATCGTGTGTAGCGTATATGGCGCAGAGCGTGGGTTAGGTGGCGTAAATGGCAATATTAGAGCAAATGGCGCGTTTGATGAGGATATTTCGCAAAATATCTTTATCTTAGAGCCGATGAATCATAGCGAGGAGCAAAAGCGACTAGGTAGGCACTATGCCAATGAGGGCTACCGCGCGGCGTATTTTGGCTCGATGAATATCGCTAGGGATTTGTTTTACAAGGCTTGTGCGTTAGGCGATACGATAGGTTGTCTGTCGCTAAGTGAGCTAAATGCGCCCATAAATGTCGATAATCTCGTGGCAAAAAAGCAGGAATGCGACTATGGCGTAGGCGAAGCTTGTTTTTGGCTATTTCGCTACTATGCGGGTGAATCTACGATGGATTCATTCAAAACGGATTGGTATTTGGATAAATCCTGCCGAATGGGCGTATTAAGGGCTTGTGAGCTAAAAATGTCGCGATTCAAGCCCTATATCGTGGATAACTATCAATTACTAGGCAACAAATGCTACAAAAATGACGCGGAGAGTTGCTATGCGCTAGGAATGGCGCATTATTTTGGTAACTTTGAAGGCAAAAGAGTGGTGCAAAATAAAGGCTACGCACTGCAACTAATCCAAAAATCCTGCGCGTTAGGGCTAAAAAAGGGTTGCAATGAGTTTCATCGCCTAACTTCGTGGCGATAGAAAATATATAAAGTGTTTTTAAGTTTTTATAAAAAAAATAGCGCGGAAGTATTTTTAGGCGATTTCGCGGGTTGTGCAGTTGCGAACGAGGAAATAAGACTAAAGAGTCTATTGACGAAGTGAGCAACAAATCTCCCGCGAAAGCGTCAAAAAGACAATCGCGCCTATGCGAAATGCAAAAGATACACAGCGATTAGCACCAGCGCGATTCCCACGAATCCTATGGGCTTTAACCTTTGGCGGAATAAAACATAGCCTCCGCCCACCGTGCCTAAAATGCCGATTGCGCCCCACAGCGTGTATGCTACGGGCAATTCCATTCCTAAATCT
>JBNMJF010000032.1:0-10268 GCA_050873665.1 Helicobacteraceae bacterium | reverse complement strand
CGTCCGCTTCGTCCGCGTAATTGATTGTCGATTCGGCGCGATTCGTGTCGCTCTGTGCCGATGATATAAAGTCCGCCTAAATCTCTCACGCTATCCTCGATTTTTATATCCACGCCCCGCCCAGCCATATTTGTGGCAATGGTTACTACGCCGAGTTTCCCAGCGTCCTTGATGATTTCGGCTTCTTGCGTGTGATTTTTGGCATTTAGGACATTATGCGGGATTCGTGCTTTTTTAAGCAACTCGTGGAGTTTTTCGCTTTTCTCAATACTCGCTGTGCCTATCAAAATAGGGACGCCCTTTTTATGCAAGGCGATGACTTTAGCGCAAACCGCGTCAAACTTTTCCTTTTCGCTTTTGAAAATCAAATCATTATAGTCCTTGCGGATATTTGGCACATTGGTAGGAATCGAAACAACATCTAATTTATAGATTTGCAAAAACTCACTCGCCTCCGTTTGCGCCGTGCCTGTCATACCTGAGAGCTTTTCATACATTCTAAAATAATTTTGAAAAGTAATGTCCGCCAAAGTTTGGCTTTCTTCGCGAATATCCACCATTTCCTTTGCCTCAATGGCTTGATGCAGTCCCTCGCTAAATCGCCGTCCCTCGCTTAGTCGCCCTGTAAATTCATCAACGATGATGACTTCATTATCACGCACGACATAATCTTTGTCCTTTAAAAAGAGATAATTTGCCTTCAACGCTTGGTCTAAGTGGTGAGCTAATGCGGCATTTTCGATATTGTAGAGATTTTCGACTTTGAAAAGTTCTTCGGCTTTTTTGATGCCTGATTCGTTAATCATAATGGCGCGATTTTTCTCATCTACGCTAAAATCTGTATCTTTTACTAGCTTTAACGCCACCGCATTGGCAAGTCCGTAGTTTTCTAATTTGCGATTCGCAGGACCAGAGATAATCAAAGGCGTTCTAGCCTCGTCAATTAGGATTGAATCCACCTCATCGACAATGGCAAAAAAATGCTCTTTTTGGAATTGATTTTTTAGGCTAAACTTCATATTATCGCGCAAATAGTCGAATCCAAATTCATTATTTGTCCCATAAATAATATCGCATTCATGTTGTGCGCTTTTCGCCTCATCATCGCGTTCTTCGCCCGTAATCACGCCGACTTTATACCCCAAAAATTCATACAAAACGCCCATTTCACTCGCGTCCCGCTTGGCAAGATAATCATTCACCGTTACGATATGCACTTGTCGCCCTATCATCGCATTTAGCGCGACTGCCAAAGTCGCCACGAGCGTTTTTCCCTCGCCTGTTTTCATTTCAGCGATTTTGCCCTCGTGTAGCACCATACCGCCGATGATTTGCACATCAAAATGTCGCATTTTTAGAATGCGCTTTGATGCTTCGCGCGTGATTGCAAAAGATTCGGGCAATGCAGATTCAAGCGCGGTAATACCGTTTAAATCAAAGTCAGCTTTGGTTTTGGCACGGAGATTCGCAAAAGCCTCTTGCAACTCTTTATCGCTTAAATTTGCAAATTTAGATTCAAGTGCATTTATTTGCTCTAATCTTTTGCGATATTCCTTTAACATTCGCTCGTTGCGCGTTCCTACGATTTTGCCTAAGACTTTTTTTATCATTTTTTAACCTTTATTTTTATGAAAATTTGGGGGCTTTAAAAGCGTGGATTCTAGCATATTTAATCTAAATAGAATTATAATTACAAAAAATTTTGTGGAGAAAAATATGAAAAAACTAAAATTTATTTGCGCGATTTTCGCGCTATTTGGCGTGAATGTGGCGAATCTTAGTGCCGAATCGCTAAAAAATATCACAAGCATTAGCGCGGATTTTACCCAAGAGATTCGTGGCGATGAGGGCGGAATCAAATATAGCGGACATTTGGTGGCTAGGGCGGATTCAAAGGCGCATTGGCGTTATGAATCGCCGATGAAAAAGGAAATCTTTGTGAATGGCAAAAGCGTGATGATTTATGAGCCTGAGTTTGCGCAAGTCATCATTAGCGATAAAATGGACATAGATTTTGTGCGAATCCTAAACTCTGTGCGCAAAAACGGCGATGAATGGCAAAGCGTGGTGAATAATCAAACTTTTCGCATTGTCCTAAAGGGCGACAAACCGCATAAGATTTTTTACAAAGATGAATTGGATAATGACATAGTGATTACGCTTGAAAATGTCGCGCTGAATGCAAAAATAAGCGATGATATTTTTCACTTTAAGCGACCGCAAGGCGTTGAGGTGATATATCAGTAGATTTTAGGATTTAAGATTGGGCGAATCTATGCGATTTGCCTCACAATGACTACATAGCGCGATTTTATCAGTCAAAATTATCTAATTTGTGAATTTTTCTTTAAATTTTCTAAAAGTTTCATAATCCTCCTCCAAAATTTCTTTAACTACAATTTCTATTTGTATAGAATCTTTGGCGGAATTAAGCGCATTAAAAACATATTGTTGCTTATTGTTTGTATTTCTCAAACCACGCACCCCAAATAAATATAAAAAATTCTCAACAGCTATCTTAAAAGTCTTTTTTCTCTCTTTATCTTTTACATTGTCGCCATATTTTTTATAGCCATTTTCTACATTTTGAATTATTTGATTTATGTTTTTACTATTGTCGCCAAATATTTGTTCGGCTATAAAATAACACGCGATGAATTGCCATTTTAGATAGTTATTCTTTGCTCCTTTGGTAGAATGCCTATTGAAATCCTCTACACAATCCTTGCATAATTCGCATTTTATGTCAGCTATGCCATCGATTTGTAGTCCGCCGTCCGCAAAGTAAAATCCGCTAATATCTTTGATTTTGCCACAGCCTTTGCATTTTATTGTTTCCATTTTTGCCTCCATTATAATCTATTTATCAAAATTATACACGATTCGCAGATTTCCAACAAAATGCGTGAATTTACGCATTTGCAAAAGTTGTGAATCTTTGATTGCCGTGCGAAACATAATCTCTACGCCGTAGTGTTTGGCGATATTAACGCGAAATCCCGCACTTAGCGCAGGGTTTAGCTCGGTTAGATTTGGCGAAAATGCGCTTAATCCACCTACGCGAACGCCCACAAAGCCACCAAAATCGATATGGTATTTGGCGATAAAATTCACAAGTGTTTCAAAATTCAATCCATAATCTACTCTAAGTGGCGCAAAGTTGCTGAATGTAAGATTCGCATCTCCGTATAATCGCAATCCAAAGTGATTGGTGAATAAAAATACTTTATATCCCAGCAAAACGCCTATATTTAGGCTGTAGCGCCACTTTTGAGTGGGATTTTTTATGATTTCATAAGGCGAAATGCCAAAGCCAAAATTTAGCCCAAAAAATTCGCTAGTTCTGCTAGTATAGTCGCGGAATCGCTTTTGATTTACGCTATTTTGGGTTTGAATTGTGGCAGATTCAAGCGGTTCTAAATTTTGATTCGCAGATAGTGAGACAATATAAATTGCGTGAAAAATTAGTGCGAAAATGACGCATTTATAAGACTTCTTAACATTTCTGGGGGGGGGGAATTGTATGTATTAAGCATTTTAATTATCCTGTCATTTAAAAATAAAAGCGCAATTATAGCGTAAAAATTAGACTCTAAATATAAAAATAGATTGCCACTAAAATTTTGTAAGGCAAAATTTTCTCGCAATGACGAAAAAGGGCGCGATTCGGCAAATCTAATGTATTATTTTTTTTGATTCACTTTTGGGTCATTGATTCGCATATAATTTTAAATTCGTGTGATTTGGATACTTCGCTACACTGCGTTTTGCTTAGTATGACGATAAAGTAAAGATTCGCCCTCGCAAGACAAGTTAGAGAGGGATTCTACTTTTTGCAAAAGCAAAAAGTAGCAAAAACTTTTGATTGTGGATAGATTCGCTTAAAGTGAGTGAAACGCTTTTGATTCACGATTCGCCAAAATGGATACTTCGGGCTAAAGCCCTCAGTATGACGAGAAAGCAAAGATTCGCCCTCACAATGACGGAATTTTTTGCCTTTAGATTCAAGCGATTCAGCGCGGAAGTATTTTTGATGAGAAATCGGGGTTGCGTAGCCACGAGCAAGGAAATAAGACTTGAAGTCTATTGACGAAGCGAGTGGCAAGTCTCCCCGATTTATCGCAAAAAAACAAACGCGTCTATAATTTTTTCGCACTTGCTGCGTATTTTTCCCCTAACTGATACGCCTTTTTATTCACCTCCGCGACTTTTGCAGGGACTTTGCTTAGCATAGTCTCATAGACAATATCACGATTCACGCATTTTGTGAGTGCCACCGTGATAGCTAGAGCCACGACAGATTGCGTTACTTGATTGCCCACTTCGTCCTTTGCAATGCTGATGATGGGGATAGAATAGATTTGATATTTTTTCAAATCCTCCTCGCTTGGATGCACGAGATTAGATTCCACCACGACTATGGCATTGGGCTTTAAATCGACTTTGAATTGATTGTAGCTAATCTGCGCGGTGGATAGCATAAAGTCTATTTGCTGTGCGTAAGGATACAAAATCTCATCATTATCCAACAAAATATCCACCTTTGTGGGACCACCACGCACTTGGCTTGTGTAAGTCGCAGCTTTCACGCCGAAGCCTTTGTCCTTGATTTTAGCCTCTGCTAAAATTTCACCAGCGAGTAAAACGCCCTGTCCGCCGACACCTGTAAATCGTAGTTGCGTCATTTTGCACCTCCCTTTTTCGCATTTGCTTTGGCGACAACCTTATCAAAATATGCGTTGCAGTATTCATCTTTTGACTTGTCCTCTTTTAAAATGCCTGTTACAAATTTATTTTCGCGCTCTTCCTCGCTTAGCTTTTCATACTCGGCTTTATTCACAAGCCTTGAATCTATCCAATTAAGCATATCAATCGCCTCGCCCATTTTGTTTTTGCGCCCTAGATTCACATGGCAGTTACTATGAATGTCAAAAAAGCTAAAGCCCTCGTGCTTGAATCCAGCCACCAAAAGTTTCTCTAAATTTTGCGGTTTGGTTACGCTACCACGCGCTACAAATGTCGCACCAGCAGCGTCTGCGAGTTTGCACGGGTCAAATGAGTAGTCGATGTTGCCATATTGCGCCGTAACCGTCCAAAAATCGCGTGGCGTTGTGGGCGAAGTCTGCGAGTTTGTAAGCCCGTAGATAAAGTTATTCACCAAAATATATTTTATGTCAATATTGCGCCTACAAGCGTGAATCGTGTGATTTCCGCCGATTGCCATACCATCGCCATCGCCTGAGATTACGATCATGTGCTTTTTAGGATTCGTCAATTTTATGCCTGTGGCATACGCCAAAGTCCGCCCGTGCGTAGTATGCACGGTGTTACAATTAAGATATGATGAAAATCGCCCACTACAGCCGATTCCACTCACTACGCAAACATCATTCATATCCCAGCCAACGCTTTCAATCGCGCGAATCACAGTTTTTAAAATCACGCCATCGCCACAGCCCCAGCACCAAAGTGTGGGCATTTTATCCATTCGTAAATATGTATCGTAATTGTATGCCATTTTATAACCCCTTTACTTTTTCTATGATTTCATTTGGCGAGATTGCTCTGCCATTTGCCTTGCCAAAGAACTTAATGTCCTTTTTCATAACGCGCTCGATTTCCTTTACATACTGCCCTAAATTTAGCTCGATGACTAAGATTTTGCTAAATTTTTTGCCTAATTCTTTTAGTTTAGATTCAGGTGAGGGCCAGATTGTTTTTGGGCGGAAAAGCCCTGCGTTGATGCCATTTTTACGCAATTCATTTACGGCATCTTTTGCTGAAAGCGACACAGAGCCATAAGCGATTATTAAAATCTCCGCATCATCAATCAAATATTCTTCGTAATCGATGATTTTAGATTCGTGCGCGGTGATTTTATTAAACAATCGCTTGAGTAACTCATCGCTTAGCTTTTCATCCTCTGTGGGGAATCCCGTGTATCCGTGCGTAAGCCCTGTTAAGTGATATTTATATCCGCTAAAAAATGGATTTAGCACGGCGGGTTCATCGCCTTTGACTTTATAAGGCTGATAATCCTTTGGGTCGCCGTTAAATTTTTTGCGATTTTTAATGCTTTTTTTTACTTCATCAAGCGGTGGCAAAACTGCCTTGCCGTGCATATGTCCTAGCGTTTCATCAAGCAAAATAAACACAGGCGTCATAAATTCCTCCGCTAAATTAAAAGCGCGAATCGTCTCCGTATAAGCCTCGCTAAGATTGCCCGGACAAAGCGCGATAGATTGAAAATCGCCGTGCGATGGAGCTTTTGCCTGATTTATATCGCCTTGCGCCACGCGTGTGGGAAGCCCTGTGGAGGGACCGCCACGCATTACATTCACAATCACAAGCGGGATTTCCGCCATAAACGCATAGCCGATTTGCTCTGCTTTTAGCGAAATGCCCGGACCTGAACTTGCGGTGAGTGATTTTGCGCCACCCATTGAAGCACCGATTGCAACGGAGACTCCGCCGATTTCGTCCTCCATTTGTATAAAAACGCCCTCATTTTTCGGTAGCAACACGCTCATACTATGCGCGATTTCGCTTGATGGCGTGATAGGATAGCCACCGAAAAACTTGCACCCCGCGTCAATCGCCGCGAATGCTACCAATTCATTTCCCTCTGAAATTATATCTCTCATCATTCTTTCCTTTTATCGTTATTTGCTCGAATCTAGCGCGAATCACAACGCCATATATCGATTTGCTTTGATTTTTGTCGCCATCTCTTTTGCCTCAGGTGTAAGTTTTGCAAACTTAAAGTCCTTTCTATCTGCCACATGAATGGCAAAATCAGGGCAACTCAACTCGCAAGAATTGCACCCAATGCAACTTTGCGGATTGATGATGCTTATGATTTTGCCTTGAATCGAATTCACCTCCACGCGCATCGCAAGAGTGCCACTCGGGCAGACTTCCACGCAAATGTCGCAGGATTTGCAACGATTATAATCCACCCAAACGGGCGTATTTTCTGGGGATTCCAATTTACTCATTTATATCTCCTTACAAAATTTTAAATACAAAGGCAATTTTAAAACTTAATCAATAATTTATCTATTTAAAAATGCGTTTTGTGGAAAATTTTGTGATTTTGTGTAACAATTTTGCAAGATTTTGGGATTTTTGCGATTTTAAAAAAAGTGATTATGGTCGGAGTAGCGGGATTCAAACCCACGACCTCACCCACCCCAAGGGTGCGCGCTAATCAGGCTGCGCTATACTCCGAGTAAAATTGAAAATTAAAGAGTGGAATTATAACATAAGAATTTTAGATTTTGACATTAAATTTTTTAAGGATTTAAGCTATATGGATTTGATATGCGGGATTGATGAAGCGGGGCGCGGGTGCATTGCGGGGAGTTTATTTGTATGTGGCGTGGCGTGTAGTGAAGCTATTTTGCGCAAAATTGATGGGATAGATGATAGCAAAAAATTAACGCGCAAAAAAAGAGATGAGATTTATAGATTCGCATTATCGCGTGAAATCCCGCACTATGTGGCAAAATTTAGCGCAAATGACATAGATGAAAAGGGCATTAGCAAGTGCATAGCCACTGCACTGGCGCAAATAAAGGCGAATCTAAGCGCAAAAAAATATATTTTCGATGGCAATACCGCCTTTGGCGTGGGCGATATTGAGTGCGTCATAAAGGGCGATAGCAAGATTTTGCAAATCTCACTTGCTAGTATCATCGCAAAAAGTTTGAAAGATAAAGAAAGCGATGAATTGCATAAAATCTACCCGCAGTGGGGCTTTGACAAGCACAAAGGCTATGGGACAAAAGAGCATATTAAAGCGATTCGGGCAAATGGACTAAGCGCAGTGCATAGGAAGAGTTTTAAGGTGAAAGAGTTAGAAGAGAGTTTGTTTTAAATGATAATATTATATAATTTCAAATATATTTAAAAATAGGAGCAAAAAATGAAAAATCTAAAGCGACTAATCCTTTATTTTGCACTGATTTTAGGTGTGAATCTTGCGAATCTAAATGCAGATTCGCCAAAACAACGCAAAAATCAAAATGCGAATCAAACCACCGATTCACAAATCACGGCTTTTGCCAAAGTTTTTGCAATGTCGCCACCGCTAACGGCATTGCTTGAAATTCTCTATCCGCAGGGAATGATTGGGCTAAATTACGCGCCATATCCAGAGGATAAGGAATTTATGCCACAAAATGTCGCCAAACTGCCCGTCATCGGTATGCAAAAGGGCAATGAGCCGATTTTTGAAAAGCTAATCGCGCTTAAACCTAGTGTGATTTTTTTTAATGAGGGCACGGATAAAAAGATTTTGGATTCCTACCAAAAGTTTGGCATTCGCACGATTGAAGTGAGTGCCTTTGATGAGAGCAAGTTAGATGAGACGATTAAGGCTTATGGAAATGCGCTAGGCGTGGAAAATCGCGCAAATGAATTGTTGGAGTTTATCAACGCTACAAATGCAAAAATGGCTACGCTAAGTGCTAAAATCACCCACCGCCCCAAAATTTATTTCGCGCTAAGCGCCGATGGGCTAAATACGCAATGCGGAAAAGCAAATGACAAGGGTGATTTAGCTTATCGAATCGGCGGGATTAACGCTATAGATTGCGGAAAAGACTTTGCTAGTGTGAATTTTGAAATGCTAATGAGCGCGAATCCAGAGGTGATTTTCGTGCGTGAAATCGCGCTGTATAAGCAGCTCCGCAACAATCCGCCCAAGCAGTGGCAACAAATATCGGCGATTAAAAACAAACGCATTTATTACGCGCCATCTACGCCTAGTAATTGGCTGATGAAGCCACCTAGCGTTATGCAGAATATCGGTGTGCCATTCGCCTTTGCGAAAGTGCATAGCGATATTTTGAGCGAGAGCGAGGCGAAAAAAATCGCGCAGGAGTTTTTTGCGAAATTTTTGCGAAAGCTGAATGATAAGGATTATAAACGCATTAGCGGGGAATAGGGCAATTTTAGCCATTTTGTCATTGCGAGGCGATTTGATAAAATTGCCGAAGCAATCCACGAATCCAAAAACAATAGATTGCTTCGATTTTCTAACGAAAATCTCGCAATGACGGTGTGGTGTTTATCATTGCGAGATTTGACCGAATCGCGCGTATATTTCGTCATTGCGAGATTCCACGCGTTTAGCGTGGAATCGTGGCAATCCAAAAAAATTTAATTTAATAACAAGGACAAAAAATGCAAAAAGATTTTAAAAAAAACAACAAAGCCATTTGGGAGCGCAAGGCAAAGAGTTTTCCGCGATTTTTAAGCGATAGTGATGATACGATAGAAATTGTGAATTTTTGGAAAGAGAGTGGTGCGGACTTTCGGAGCAGAAGCGCGATTGATATTGGCTGTGGCAACGGGCGATTCGCCTTTCATTTGGCGCGGGAGGCAAAAAGCGTCCTTGCGGTGGATATTTCGCAAAAAATGCTTGAAAATTTAGAGACGGACGCAAAGACGCTAAATCTACGCAACATTACCACGCTTTGTAGCTCGTGGGAGGACTTTAGCACGGATTTAAACTTTGATATTGCCCTTGCTTCGCTAACTCCTGCGCTAAACAATGAAGCGGGATTTTTAAAGGCTACGCGCCTTTTTAGAGAATATCTTTGCTATGTGGGGTGGGGGCGGATTCGCAAATGTGATTTTATCGATGAGATTTTACGCGCCCATAATGCGAGGTTAGAGCTACCTGTGGGATTGCCAAATGTGCTTGGTTGGCTAAAAAAGCTAGGCGCGAAAAATGTGGCGCATTACTATATGCCACAGCGATTCACACACGACTTTGACAGCGTGGAGGGGGCGATTGAAAGCATTGAGTGGAATATCGATGCGCACGGCGCGGTGGTGGATAAACAAAAAGTGCGCGATTTTGTGGAAAAATACGCAAAAAATGGGAAAGTGAGTTATGAGAGCGAAAGAGAGATAGGAATCGCGCTAATACAGCGCGAGTGTCTTTTGGGCTAAAATCGGGGATTGCTTCAACTAGCTTCCTTGATAGACTTCAAGTCTTATCTTCGTTGCTCGTTTCGCAAAACCCCGATTTTATCTCCAAAATACTTCCACGCTTATCGCTTAAATCTAAAAAAGATTCGTCATTACCTTTTCGTCATACTGAGCGGAACGCAGTGTAGCGAAGTATCCAAATCACGCGAATCTAAATTATGGGCGAATCGATGTCCCAAGAGCAAATCTAGTGGATTAGAGTCTAGTAAATTAGGAGGATTCTACTTTTGGCGAAGGCCAAAAACAGCAAAAAACTTTTATTTTTT
>JBNMJF010000031.1:0-10341 GCA_050873665.1 Helicobacteraceae bacterium | reverse complement strand
CCGAAGATGTGTGCTTTGAGATTGACAAATTCACAGACGGCGTCCTTTGGCTACAAGAGCTATTTAAAAAATACCACTTTGATGGCGTGATTTTCGGACACGCACTAGCTGGGAATCTGCATTTTAACATCACGCCAGATTTAAAAGACAAAGTGCAATATGAAAATTTCTCCGCGCTTGTGGAGGAAATGAGTAGCAAAGTCGCGCTAATGGGCGGTAGTGCAAAAGCAGAACACGGCACGGGGCGAATGGTCGCGCCATTTGTGGAAATCGAGTGGGGCAAAAAGGCTTACGCAATCAATGTGGCGATTAAAAATACCTTTGATTCAGAGCGTTTGCTAAATCCAAATGTCATCATCAGCGATGATAAGGACATTTTTAAGAAAAATCTTAAATCCGCGCCCAAAAATCTGCTAAATCTCCCCGAAAATAACGAAATGATAAATCGGTGTATGGAGTGCGGATTTTGCGAGAAAAACTGCCCATCGCGCGAGATTACGCTAACTCCGCGTCAGCGAATAGCCGTGTTGCGCGAAATCACGCGCCTTTTAGAGGAGGGCAAAAAGAGTGAGGCGGACGCGCTTTTGGCTGAATACGAATACTTTGGCGATGAGACTTGCGCGGGTTGCTCATCGTGTTTGCATTTATGTCCGCTTGGAATCGATACGGCAAAAGTCGCCTTTGAATTGCGCAAGGCGATGAGCGCGAAAACCTTGCCGTTCGCACAAAAAATCTATGATAATTTTAGCGCGATTCTTTGCATAGCGCGTGGCGGACTGCGAATCTATCGCGTTGCAAGTGTGATTTTAAGCGAATCGGTGGTTAGCAAAATCACAGGCTGTTTTCATAAGATAAGTGCGAATCTGCCCTTTACTCCGCCATTTATGCCACGCGCAAACGCATACACATTGCGCGACAAAGGCGCGAATCTAAATGATAAAATCGTGTATTTTACCTCCTGCACGAATCAAATCTTTGCGCCAAATGCAAAGCAGCGCGACACACGCCCATTGCAAGAGGTGGTGGAAAGCATTTGCGCTAAGGCAAAAATTGGTGTCATCTATCCGCAGAAAATCAAGCAAATGTGCTGTGGCAAGATGTTTGAGGACTATGAAAGCATAAAGACGCAAAATAAAGCGTTTTTAGAGGCGGAGCTAGACATTGCCACGCAGGGCGGGAAATACGCCATCGTTACCGACCATTCGAGTTGCTTTTATAGCGTCTTAGAGCAGTTTGGTGGTAAATTTCGGGTGCTTGACATTAGCGAATTTATTTTGTCTATCAGCGATAAATTAGCGTGGCACAGGGTGGATTCGCCTATTTGGGTGCATAGACTTTGTTTGCTAAAAAAGGTGGGGAAAGATAGCGCGATTGTGGAGGTGGCGAAGCTTTGTAGCGATGATGTGCGTATAATAAAAAGCTTTGAATGTTGTGGATTTGCAGGTAAAAAGGGCTTTTTCACGCCAGAGCTAAATCAATCCAGCACGGCGCATTTGTGCGATGAGATTGCGCAAGGTGCTTTGGGCGAAAAAGATTCTTTTGATAAAAAAGGCGCGAAAAAGATTATCGCCGTAAGCTCATCTAGCACTTGTGAGATAGGGCTAAGCGCATATAGTAAGCAAAAATTCCAAAGCGTGGCGTATTTGGTGGATTCCATAACCACCGCAAAATAGCTTTGGCAATTTGTTCTTGGGTGCGCCTTTCGCGGATTTGGCAAATCTGCGAAATTGCATACCCCAGAACGAATTGTATCTACTCTACTTCCCCACTCTTGCTTTTTTGCGTCTTTGTGCTGCTTCATATCGCCTTTTTTGCTCCTCTGTCTCTGGCACAAACGGCTCTACTTCAAATGGCACTCCATCGGGGTCCAAAGCCACCATTGTAAAGTAGCTCGTATTCGTGTGCGTGGCGGTGCGGTTTTTTATATCCTCTGCGATTACCTTTATGCCGACTTCCATAGAAGTTTTGCCCGTGTAATTCACACTCGCAAGGAATGTAACGAGATTGCCGATAGGGATTGGGTGCTTAAAGCTGATATTATCCACATACACCGTTACGACATCTACCCCGCAGTAGCGCGTAGCACACGCGTATGCCACTTGGTCGAGCATTCGCATAATATGTCCGCCGTGCACCACACCGCTAAAGTTCGACAGCTCAGGCGTCATCAAAATCGTCATACTCAGCGACTTTCTGTCAAATACATTTTCCATTTTTATCCTTTGTGCTAAAATTTTCTTAAAAATATAGTCATTTGGGCTTTAAGATTCGTTAAAATTACAATTTTTACGCGGATTTTATGTAGCTTTGTGGCAAAAATTGCTACTTTTTGGTAGAGATTCGACTAGATTCGTAGCAGATTTGAGCGATTCGCGCAAAATCAGCCGATATTTTAAGGCTTTAGGATTTATAATGCGATTTTATTAGCAAAAAGGGGCGGTTATGAGATTAGGCTTTTTTCTAAAAACTTCTAAAATCACTTCTGGGGGGGGGAAATGCCCTATTCGTCATTGCGAGATTCGCGTAGCGAATCGTGGCAATCTACAAAAGATTCGTGGATTGCTTCGGGCTTTGCCCTCGCAATGACAATATTTATAAGTGCAAATGTGGCGAATCTCTATGCAGTCGAGCTTAACCAAATCATTACAAATTGTCAGTCAAATTGCACCATTACTACAAATTACGACAAAATCACAAATAGTGGCACTTTTGTTGAAAATAGAGACGGCATACGATTTGGCGCAAGAATAACAGAATTTATCAACTACGGCAATATTACGAAAACTAGTGGCGGTAATCAAATCTTTGGATTTGAGAGTAATGGCTATGTGGCGCATTTTATCAACTACGGAACGATTGGTGGTAGCTTTTGGATTTCAAATGGTGCGCCGGGTATGGATACTTTCACAAACTACGGCATTTTACAAGGTGGGATTAGCCACGAAGTTTCAAACACGCTCACTATCAATAATTTTGGCATTATTGCTGGGCGAAGGTGGAGTGGCGCAAATATAAACAATAATAATGGCAGAGTTGCGATTCAAAACTACACACTTATGATAAACGAAAATCCCACGACATTTAATAATTACACTGGGAGCGATAGCTCGGCGCATCTTGTGCTAAGTGGCAGTGGCGTTTCTTTTAAAAATAAAAACTCTAGGATATATTTAGACTTTGGCGAAAATTTTGAATTTGGCAAAGAATACGCAATAAACAAAGTCGCCACAAATACAGGTGGGGCAACTTACACCGCTTTAGGCGTTGATTTCTCTCGCCTTTCAACTCGTAATGATATTTATACGCTATCAAAAAGCGGTGATAATTTCGTAGTGAGTATGAATCCACAATACGGAACAATGGGAATGCTGTATAAGTCAAACATTAAAACGATGATTAACCTTTACTTGCAAAGCAATAATATGATTTATCCGCATAAATATAAAAAGAAAAGATTCGGCAATGCGAATCCACCGAGTAATAATTATCGTAGAGTTAGGGGAATGTCGAATCTGTTTAGGAATCCGCATAGTATTTATGTGGATTCAATTCCCACTCGTCATTCTGAGCTTTCGTTAGAAAGCGAAGAATCCACGAATCTTAATAATGTTTTGGATTCATTTGCTTTGGATTCTTCGCTCACTGCGTTCGCTCAGAATGACGGAAAAAGTGTGCATTTCGCCAATAATGACAATATGATAACAACCCCACTCGAATCAAACGAACTTTTCTTTTATGATAATGAGTGGCTTTTATCAAGGGATAATGCCAATGCTCGTAAGGTTAATATGGATTATACGCATAGTGTCCGAGCAGTGAATAATTCTAATGTCTCTAAAGATGCTTATTATAATAAAGGTGCTTACAAAAATAAAATCATCACTAATGACACTAGAAGCAATGAAATCAATCAATATCAAAGCACTAATAGGCAAGGCAATGTATCAAGAGCTCCCAATCAAAATAATAGACATTTAGCCAATCAAAGTAATAATCCTTGTGGCACACATAAATGTATTTATATCTATAAGCCTAAGCAAACGCAACAAACACAACAACTTGAATCTAAACCATTGCCTAAGCCCACACCCAAAGTAATAGAACAACCAAAAATTATAGAGCCACAACCTAAAGAACAACCCAAGATTCAACCACAGCCTAAACCTATTCAAGCGATTCGCCCTACTATGCCACCACCTCCAAAGATAGAACCAAAACCATTGCCTAAGGTTGAATCTAAGATAGAGCCAAAAGCTGAGCCAAAAGTAGAACCTAAAGTCATCAAAGTTGAATCTAAACCTACACCACCAAAGCCTAAAGTAATAATCCAAGACCCATATTACTTTATCCTAACACCATTCGTAGCGCATAATTTCTTTTATGAATCTGGGCGTTATAATGTCTCTGGCTTAGAGTATGGATTCATCACTGCTTTTAGTGGGAAAATCACAAATGAGCATATATTAGGCTTACACTTTGCATTTAGCTATGGTAGCCTAAAAGATAGTGTGGATAGTATATTTAATATTACAAGTATGAATATTATGGGTGGGTTGAATTATAAATTTGATATTACAAATGATATGTATTTAAAAGCTAGGGTAGATATATTTTACTTTTTAAATCAAGTGCAATCCACAATGACAAGTGGGAATATCATTAAGCCAAATAATTTAGGCTTTGGAGCTAGTGTGGCTTATGGAAAAGAGTGGGACTTTGATAGGAATGGGATTTTAGGCTTAGAAGTGGCTTTGGATTATAAAGGGCTAATGGGCAATGCTTTTAGCCTTACTTCATTTGCAAATACTACTGCTAGTTATGTAGATAGCTATGATAAGGCATTGTATAATATGCTCTATGTAGATTTGGGTGTAAATTATGATAAATACTTTGAATCTAGCGTGGGTAAATGGGGATTAGACACAGGACTTGGGATTAAAGGTAATATTACTGCAAATGCTTTGGCTAAGTCTAGAGTCTCAGCGCATAATAATGCTAGAGTTACAAATATGACGCTAGATAATGATAGATTTATTGCTTATCTAAATATTGGTGGTAGCTATCTCTTAGAGAGAAAAGACTTTGATATGGAATTTAGCTTAGCTTATTATGGAAACTATGGGGATAGGACGATGAGTAATGGAGGTGGGTTTGAGTGGAGAGTGGTGTGGTAATTAAGTGCGATTGTCTTTTTAATCTCGCCCTATGAATCGCAATGACACATTCGGCGTAATCACCACGCTTTTTGAGCCATTTGCGGATTGAATAATCAGCGTTTTGTGGATTCGCGCGTAATATTTCATCAGCATCATTTGTAGCACAGGCTCGATGCTTGGGGCAAACCACGCGCTATTTGTGATAGCAATCATCATCTTTGGGTCGCCATCAAACGCAGCGCGCGTTGTCGCCTCGTAGCAAATCGCACTGCGAAAGCTAAAATTCTCCGTCTCTATGTCGTTTCGCGCGTTTTCACTTTTTTCAAATCCGCGCGTAATGTCAATCTTAAATAGCTTCTTAAAAATCTCCGCAAAGATTTTCGGCACGGGCGCATACTCCCCAAATGGCGCAAGAAAAATCTTATCAGCATATTGCCACTGCCCTTTTTCAAAGACAAAAATGCTATTAAAAGTCGCCCTAGTGCCACTAGCATTGTGTCCGCCACGCTGTGCGCCCGTGATAATGGTGATTTGGTGGCTTAAATCCATCAGTTGCTCCATCAAATACTCGCGCTCTTTTTGATTGATACGCATTGGGAACGCCGTCTCAGGCAAAATCACCACATTCGCGCCCTCTGCGATTGCCTCATCAATATAGCGCAGATTCCGCGCGATTGCTATGTCGTATTCATTCCACTTGCTGTTTTGCGAGACATTCATTTCGGTGATAAAGATTTTTTGTGGCATTTCCACTTTTGCATAGCTAAAATCAATCACAAAGATTAGCGGAAGTAGCGCAAATGAGGCAATTTTGCGATTGCGCTTTTTGGATTCGCGCTCATTTGATTCGCGCTCTTTTTGTAAAAAGTGCAACCAAATCGCCACGCAAACTAAAATAAAAATAAAATAAATTTTATCAACGCGCAAAATACTAAAGCTAAAAAGAGACTCCACCACAAGCCAATCAAATCCTAACACAGGGATAAGCCCGATTAGTGCTAAAGTGGCTATGCGAAAAATTTTATTATTAAAAAATAAAAGAAAATAAAATACGATTCCATATCCCACCGCAACGCCAAAGATTCCCACCCACATTAAATACGGCGAAGGCGTGAATCTAAAGCTAAGATTCGTCCAATAAAACCACAAAATCCCCACAAAAAAGCCAAAAAAGAAACGATATTTTTTATCAACTTTTAGCGCAGAAGCTACCGCAAGAAGCGCGAAAATCGTATTGATATATGGCAGATATGCCGTGATTTGCTTACTTTGCGAATCGATGCTAAGATAAGTAAAAATATTTAGATAAATAGGCGCACTAAAGATTAGCGCGTATATTAGGGTGACTATGATATGTTTGGCGAATCGCCTTAGCGTATTTTTAAAAAAATTAGCGCAAAAAAATTTAAAGCAAAATTTTTGTGGTTTTTTTAAAGATTGCGCTAAATTTTGGTTTAAATCTGTGTAATTTTTGGTAGAATTTCGTTTTCTAAAGAGTGAGGATAGATTCATAATCAAATTTTAGCTCCATTTAGGATAAAATAACGCGAAATATTAGCGTAAAAAAATAAATTTTCATAGGAATCTTGCGTGTATTTTGACATAATTATTATTTTAATGGTGATTATTTTGGCACTAAAGGGGCTTTTTACAGGGCTTATCCGCGAATCGTGTAGCATTGTGGGCATTATCGGTGGCGTTTTACTCGCATCGCGCTTTAATGTCGCACTTGGCGAAGCGCTAAACTCGCTACTAAAGATTCAAAGTCCCACTTTGGTGAATCTCGTAGGATTCGTGGCGATTTTGGGTGCTATGTGGATTTTCGCGCTTGTGATTGCGGAAGTTTTGGTGCGATTTGCGAGGTTTATTAAGCTAGGCGTGGCGGATAAAGTGCTTGGCGTTGGGATTGCTGGGATTAAAATCTTTTTGATTTTATCCATCATATTTTTCACATTTTCAAAAATCAATTTTCTTGCGAGTTGGACGATGAAACTGCGCGATACAAGCAT
The DNA here is from genome assembly GCA_050873665.1 of Helicobacteraceae bacterium. GTDB lineage: Bacteria > Campylobacterota > Campylobacteria > Campylobacterales > Helicobacteraceae > NHYM01. Next base: position 3,176 of record JBNMJF010000031.1, on the reverse strand, counting down.
TTTGTATCCTACGATGATTAAAATTGGCGATGTTATTGTGAAAACGGACTTTGCCACTGAAATGCGCGAAAATATCACGCAACAAGTGCAAAATGGCGTAAATGAAATCACAAATCAAGTAAATCAAAGCGTAAATTCGGCGAATCAAAATGCGAATCGCGCGAATCCAAGCGCGAATCAACAAAAAAAGGATTAGATTTTGTTTTCAAATTTTTATATAAAAGGACGCATTCAAAAAGCGCAGGATTTAGCGCAACTAGGCAAAAATCCCTATGATAATAATGCCAAAAAAGATTTATCAAATGCCGAGTTTATCGCTAAATACGAAGCAAATGCGCTTGATTCAAATGCTGCAGCGGAAAATGAAAGCATTCATAAAATCAATGATTTTATCGCTGGGCGCGTGAAACTCATTCGCCTTATGGGGAAAGCGGCGTTTATGGATATTGAAGATGAGAGCGGGATTTTGCAGGTTTATATTAGCAAAAATGATTTAGATGATGAATTTGTGCTGCTTAAAAAATGCCTTGAAGTGGGCGATATTGTGAGCGTTAGTGGCTATCCATTTAAGACAAAAACCGCGCAACTTACCCTCCACGCGAAATCTTTTAAGATTCTAACCAAAGCTATAATCCCACTACCTGAGAAATTCCACGGGCTTAGCGATATTGAACTGCGCTATCGCCAAAGATATTTGGATTTGATAGTTAATAGCGAAGTGCGAAATACTTTTAGGCTAAGAAGTGAGATTATCGCGCTTGTGCGGGAGTTTTTTAAGGCTAAAGGATTTTTAGAAGTGGAGACGCCAATGCTCCACCCAATCCCCGGTGGCGCGAATGCAAAGCCATTTATCACGCACCACAACGCGCTAAATGTGGAGCGATATTTGCGAATCGCCCCTGAACTTTACTTAAAACGGCTTGTGGTGGGCGGTTTTGAGCGCGTCTTTGAAATCAATAAAAGTTTCCGCAACGAGGGCATAGACCACAGCCACAACCCAGAATTTACGATGATTGAGTTTTATTGGGCTTACCATAACTACAAAGATTTGATTGCGCTGACAAAGGAATTTTTTATATTTTTGCTAGATTCGCTAAATCTTGGGCGAATCGTGCAGTGGGATTGCCACAAAATTGATTTTAATAAGTTTAGTGAGATTAGCTATGTGGATTCGCTGTGTGAAATAGGGCAGATTCCACGCGAAGTAATCGAATCTAAAAGCGATTTGGAGGCTTATTTAAAAAATGCCAAAATCGAAGTGCCAAACGCCCTAAACTACGGCAAACTTTTGGCTTTGGCGTTTGATAATTTTGTCGAATCAAAGCTCATAAATCCTACTTTTATCACGGATTTTCCCATTGAGATTAGCCCACTTGCAAGGCGTAGCGATAGCAATCCTGCGATTGCAGAGCGATTCGAGCTTTTTATCGGTGGCAAAGAGATTAGCAACGGATTTAGCGAGTTAAACGACCCGCAAGACCAATTAGCGCGGTTTAAAGCGCAGGTGGCAGAGAAAGAAAAGGGCGATGAGGAAGCGCAATATATGGACGAGGATTTTGTGTGGGCTTTGGGCTACGGAATGCCACCTACGGCGGGGGAAGGCATAGGCATCGATAGGCTAGTAATGCTACTAACTAATCAAAAAAGCATAAAAGATGTGCTATTATTCCCAGCGATGAAACCCATAAAGCAAAATTTTAGCGTAGAAACAGGCGAATCGAGCGTTGATTTGGGCGATTCAAGCGAATCTAAATCAAAAAAAAAGGAGTTAAAATGACATATTTAGAAAGCCAAGATAAAGAGATTTATGACTTGATTCAAAGTGAGTGGAGGCGACAAGAGAGCTATTTAGAGATGATTGCGAGTGAAAATTTCACATTTCCCGCAGTCATCGAGGCATTAGGCAGTGTGCTAACAAACAAATACGCGGAGGGCTACCCTAATAAGCGATATTATGGCGGTTGCGAATTTGTCGATGGAGTGGAGACTATCGCCATTGAACGCGCAAAAAAATTATTTGGTTGCGCTTATGCCAATGTCCAGCCACACTCAGGCTCACAGGCAAATTCCGCCGTGTATGCCGCGCTTTTAAAGCCTTATGATAAGATTTTAGGTATGAGCCTAAATCACGGCGGACACCTGACCCACGGCGCAAAAGTCAGCCAAAGTGGCAAAACTTATCAAAGTTTCTTTTATGGCGTAGAATTAGATGGGCGAATCGATTATGACAAACTCGCCCAAACTGCGCAGATTGTGAAGCCAAATATCATCGTGTGCGGATTTTCTGCTTATACGAGAGAGTTAGATTTTGCAAAATTCCGTGAGATTGCCGATAGCGTGGGGGCGATTTTGTTTGGCGATATTGCCCATATTGCGGGGCTTGTGGTAGGTGGCGAATATCCAAATCCATTCCCGCACTGCCATATCGTTACAACCACTACGCATAAAACCTTGCGTGGTCCGCGCGGTGGCGTGATTTTGACAAATGATGAGGACATTGCAAATAAAATCAACAAAGCCGTTTTCCCCGCTACGCAAGGCGGTCCGTTAATGAATGTCATTGCTGCAAAAGCGGTGGGATTCAAAGAAGATCTAAAGCCAGAGTGGAAAACCTACGCTAAGCAAGTCCGCACAAATGCACGAATCTTAGGCGAAGTCTTTGTAAAAAGAGGCTATAATATCGTAAGCGGTGGCACGGATAATCACTGGGTGTTAATGAGCTTTGTGGATAAAGATTTTAGTGGCAAGGTGGCGGAAAATGCGCTTGAAAAAGCGGGAATTACGGTTAATAAAAATATGGTGCCCGGCGATACGCGCAAGGCAATGGAGACTAGCGGACTTCGCATCGGCTCTCCTGCGCTAACTTCGCGTGGTATGAAAGAAGGCGAGTTTGAGTTTATCGCAAATAAAATTTGTGATATTTTAGATGATATAGAAAATGTCGCTTTGCAAGATAAGATTCGCGCTGAGATTGCGGAGTTTAGCAAGGATTTTAAGATTTATGAAAAGGCGATTTTTTAGCAAAGATAGAGGAAAAAGTCAATGAGGATTATGGACGATTTACGGCTTATCAAGGTGGATACGAGCCATTATTATCAATATGATAGTAGTTTGATGAATAAGGTAGTTCATAATGGCAAGACATTTTTTGATAAATTTTTCCGCGTGGATTCGCT